>JAPLUJ010000022.1 GCA_026397695.1 Verrucomicrobiota bacterium
TCGAAAACTGGCACATCGAATTTCTCCGCCCCGGCGAGTTCCAGACATTCACCAATCTGGAACGCAGCTGGGCATTCGTCAGCGCCGCTAACAGGGCGCTCGGCAAAAAATTCTTCATGCAGTTGGTTGATGCCGCCCACTGCGGGGATTCCGGTCTAACCATCGCGGAAAACGCGGCGCTCATCGCCCGCATCGCCGCGGCGAGCGAACTCGGGATTTTCCATGCCTCCGCGCCTACCACGCGCGGCTGCTTGTCCACCGACGACGGATGGATTGGCGCGCTGCTCACGGCCATGGCGAAAACCGGCGGCTTGCGCCAGGTTTTCGTCGAACTCTTCGACCACGCGGACCCGGCACTGGAAATGCTCCGGGCCCTCGATCCGGGTCATGGCATGGACACCCGCGATGGCCGCAGCTATCATCAAGTGGCCGCCGATGGCCTGGCGGATATCGCACACCGCCTCAACAACCTCGCCGCCCGCAGCATCCTCAATAGCTGAATTTGGTCTTGCTATCCACCGCAGAAATGACTTGCCCGGCCCTGACTATAGGCCGAATCTCCAGTCATGAGCGCGCTGCCCCAACAGAAACTGACGATGATCTATTGGAAGTCCGACAAGTTCTGGCTCGGTCGCTTTCGCGAATTCCCCGACATCATGACTCAGGGGCGGACACTCAAGGAACTCGAGGAAAACATGCGTGACGCTTACCGGATGATGATCCTTGACGACGTGCCGGAAGGCTACGCACTCAAAGAAATCGCAGTATGAAACGCCGCGATCTCGTGCGGCGGCTAACAGCCGCAGGTTGCATGCTCCTGCGACCGGGTGGCCGACATGACATTTATCTCAATCCGGCCACCGGCAAGAAGCAGCCTGTCCCGCGCCACACCGAAGTGGACGACAACCTGGCCCGGCACATCCGTCGCGTGCTCGGCGTCCCGGAATGATGTGCATTTCATCTTGCTTTTTCCGCTTGGCTTGTGAGTCTGATTTCATGCATGACAGCCCGTCCAAACGGCCCGGCATCCAAGAAGTCCGCACCCCATGAACTACGAGCCCAAGCCGATTGACACCCGCGTCGTGGTGAAAACCGTGATGACACGGCAAAAACCCATCCCTGCCTAGTGCCCTACGAGGAACTGCCGGAGTCCGAAAAGGAATACGACCGCAATGCGGCCCTGCAGACGTTGAAGGCAATCACAGTGCTGGGCTATGTGATCGAACATCGGCAGGAATCCGCCAACCCGGCGGAATCTAACATAAGCAACGGGAGCGAGGATCTCCCGGCACTGTGCCGCCTGCTGGATGGCCCGCCCAAGGCAGAACCGGCCGACGTGATGGCATTCTGGCTGACGCATGACCGCTCCCGCTGGGCCGGCACGCCGGAGATCTATCGGCTCATTGGCGGCTGGCTCATCCAGAACGGCGATCCGCTGCTGGCCCATGATGTGGTGAGCGAGGGATTGCAGCAAGTGAAGGATGATCCACGCCTGCGGCAACTCCAAGGCCTGGCTCTGGCCCGCACCGGCGCGGCGGCGATGGCTAACGAAGTGCTCGGCAGGTTGCGTGATGAAGGACACGCGGATGAGGAGACGCTCGGCATCCTTGCGCGCACCCACAAGGATCTCGGCCTTCGCGCCACCGGAGCCGAACGTCTGACAGAGTGGGGAAAGGCGCGCGACCTCTATAATGAGGCGCATCGGAACAACACCAGTGCTTATTGGACGGGCATCAACGCGGCTTCTCTATCACTGCTGCTTGGAGACCACGACCGCGCCCGCAGTGTCGCCACTGCGGTGGAGCAGGAATGCACGGAGGCACTGAAGAAAGCACGCAGTGAGGGTGCCGACACCTACTGGATTCTCGCCACGCTGGGCGAGGCCGCATTGATACAGGATGAACGGTCCAAGGCACTCGACTGGTATGCCCAGGCAGTCGAGGTCAGCGGCCGTCGCTGGGGCGATGTGAGCAGTACGCGCCGCCAGGCCAGACTGCTGCTGGAACGGCTCGATGGTGACCGCGATGCCTTCGAGAATTGCCTGCGCATTCCACCGGTGGTGGTTTTTGCCGGACACATGATAGACCAACGGGAGCGTGCGTGTCCGCGTTTTCCCGCCGGTCTTGAAGCTGCGGTCAAGGAGGCCATCCGCGAGCGCTTGCGTGAGATGAATGCGGGCTTCGGCTTCTCATCCTGTGCCATGGGCTCGGACATTCTATTCCAGGAATCACTGCAAGAACTTCACGGCGAAACCAACCTGGTGCTGCCCTATCCACCGGAGGATTTCATCTGCGACAGCGTGGGTCCGGGCACGGACTGGGAGTCGCGTTTCCGCGCCGCGCAGCAACATGCCACCGAGCAACTTGTGGCATCCTCCTACCGCCTCACCTGGGGTGGGGTCACCTATGAATATGCCAACCTGCTGCTGTTAGGACGCGCCCTTTTACATGCCGACCAGCTTCAAACCGATCTCGTGCCGCTCGTCGTCTGGGATGGCAACGCAGGCGACGGTCCCGGCGGCACCGCGAGTATCGTGGAGCGCTGGCGGCTGCTTGGCCACACGATCGAATTTGTGAACATCGCCGAAATCCTCGCCACCCACGGGTATGCATCCGCTGCCAATCCGCATGCAGGGATGCGAATGCTGCCGCCCCTGCCGGCCCCGGCCCACCCGCCTTTGATGCCCGAGGTCAAAGCCATCCTTTGCGCGGATGTGCAGGAGTATGGCAAGCTCACCGAAGAACAGATCGTCACCTTCTCCCAGCATGTGCTACACATGATCGGTGAGATCACCACGCACTCGCCTCACGCCCCGCGGGTGTGCAACACCTGGGGCGACGGCTTGTTCTGCGTATTCGACACCGTTGAGGATGCCGCCCGTTACGCCTTGGAGTTGCGCGACCGGATGCGTAAAACCGACTGGAGCCAACACGGCCTGCCGTCCACTCTGGCGCTGCGCACCGCCCTCCATGCCGGCCCCGTGTTTCACTGCATAGATCCGGTCACCACCCAGCCCACCTATCTCGGCATGCATGTGAACTACGCCGCACGCATTGAACCCATCACACCCGCCGGAGAAATCTACGCCAGTTGGGCCTTCGCCGCCCACGCCCGCGCCGAGCAGGTCCGGGGCTTCGCCTGTGACTACGCCGGCAAGATCGTATCACACAAGCTAACAGATCCCATCACGGCCTATCGCGTGCGAAGGGTGTGAGAGTCATCGGCCATCGGCCATTTTCTTTGAGTTTCTTCTTGCATAATTATCAAATCGGGTCATGCACGACCCAACAAATGATTGCAGGATGCATGCGATCCAACCTGTTCCGGGAATCTCTAAGGTTTTCTGCGTGGGTTTGTCATGTGGATCAACCGATTCGTATACTGTTGCCGGTGCTGCTTGTCAGTGCGAATCTCACTGCGGAACAAGTCACCTTCACCCAGGTGACCGAACCACCCTTCGCTTCCGGCAACCTCAGCTTCACCCACTGGACGGTCAACGGGGTCCGTCAGAATGCGGTGACAGGTCAGGCGAAAACCGCCTTCTCATGGACCGTGCTAGGACACACCACGGCGACCGCTCATTATATCCCCACTGCCGACGACACCAACACCAATTCCATTGAAGATTGGATGGAACTGCGGCTCTACGGGCAATTGCTGGAAGCCGGGCAGGGCCCGAACTACGACTTTGACGACGACGGCATCGGCCACGCGCAGGAACTCATCGAGGGCACGCAACCCACCATCTCCGACCAACCTCGCGACGGCGGTTTGATGCTGCGACTTTCAGGGGTGAATGTGCTCCGCGACGAGTCGGTGCAAAAACGCTATGAAATCCGCTCCGAGCCGCAGGGAGTTATTACCGCCGTCATCGGCTATGAGTCCGTAGGAGTCGAAAAATTGACCCAGACTATCAACTACGGTGTCACAAACGGTTATTACTTCGGCTACTGGGAAATCGATGGCGTGCGCCAGGCCTCCGGCAGCGGACTGGCATTGCCGCAAGCGCGGATGGTGATGAATACCGACCATGTGGCCATCGCGCGCTTTTTTCCGGCGGGTGACAGCGATACCGATGGCATGGAGGATTGGCGCGAGTGGTATTGGTTCGGCACCTTGGCCCAGGATGGCAGCGGCGATCCCGATGGCGACGGCATCACTACGGCGGAGGAACTGATTCGTGGCAGCGAGCCGCATTTGCATGACTCACTCCAAGACGGCGGGGTGATGCTGCGGCTTTCGGCGGTTGCCAAGGTGCGGGATGAAACCCTGCAAAAACGCTATGAAATCCGGTCGGACCCGCAGGGGGTGATTGCCGCAATCACAGGGTACGCCGCCATCGGCACCGAGCAATGGACCCAGGCCATCGCCTACGGTGCCACCAATGGTTACTACTTCGGCTATTGGGAAATCGACGGCGTGCGCCAGGCCACCGGCAGCGGGTTGGCATTGCCCCAAGCGCGGATGGTGATGGACGCCGATCATTGCGCCATCGCACGGTTTTTCCCGGCGGGTGATAGTGATACCGATGGCATGGAGGATTGGCGCGAGTGGTATTGGTTCGGCACCTTGGCTCAGGATGGCGGCGGCGACCCCGATGGCGATGGTGTTACCACGGCGGAGGAACTGATTCGTGGCAGTGAGCCCCATTTGCATGACTCACTTCAAGATGGCGGCGTGATGCTGCGGCTTTCCAGCATGTCCACACTTCGCGCTGAATCGGCGAAAAAGAGCTACGAAATCCGCTCCGAACCTCAGGGGATTCTGGCAGCAGTCACCGGCTATGCGGACACCGGGACGGAACAATGGACCCAGGCGGTTTCTTATGGCGCCACTTCCGGTTACTACTTCGGCTATTGGGAAGTCGACGGCGTACGCCAGGCCTCCGGCAGCGGGCTGGCATTGTCCTTTTTTCCTGCCGGAGACAGCGATACCGATGGCATGGAGGATTGGCGTGAGTGGTATTGGTTCGGCACTTTGGCTCAGGATGGCAGCGGCGATCCCGATGGCGACGGGGTTTCAACGGCTAATGAATTGGTCCGCGGCAGCGAACCCCATCTTCACGACACCTTGCAGGATGGCGGGATCATGATGCGCCTCAGTGCCATGGCCACCAAGAAACAGTATTATGCCCCCGAACCCATGGTCTTGATCGATGGCGTGCTCTCGGAGATGTTCGCAAGCGCCCCTTATCAGGTTGATAACACGCTGCGCTACGCCGATCTCTGGGAAAACGGATTCATGGCGGACAACGCCGAATGCTATCCCGCGTTGGGGGATTGGGATGGCGACGGCGATCGCGATTTCTTCCTGTGGCGCTCCGACCGGCAGTTGACGGCCTATCAGAACATCGGTTCCTCGTTTCTGGTGAATCTCAGCGACCGCACCACTCAATTTGCACTTGATGACGTTCTGGCGGACATGCCCACCGAATTGCTCGGATTCTGTCTCGCGGATTGGGACGGCGATGGAAAACAAGACCTCGTTTTTGCCAAGCCCGGCACAATCCCTGCGGCTGCGGAGTTGGTGGTGGTGAATTCGCCGGGCAGTTTCGAAACCACTGTGGGATTCGAGCGGGTGACCACAGTGGCCGCCCCGATGCTTGAGAGCGGACAACAATACTACGCCGTGACTGCCGGTGACATCAATCACGATGGTTTTGTCGATTTGGTGGCGGCAACCGGCGGACCTGCCGGGGCGGATCAGGTCCGTGTCTTCCTGGGGTCGGCGCACGGCGGGGCATTTCCCGTCACCGCCAATGCGCAATATGATTTCATCTCCGTATTGGGTGTTTCCCGTCACATCAGCCTCGCAATATCACCCGAGCAGGATCAGGCAGGATATGGACACCTCTATGTGGCGGACACCTATGGCACGATTCTCAAGATCGATTACGTGAATTCCACCGCAACGCTGGGACTCGTGCGCGCCGATTGGGCGGCCTCGTAT
>JAPLUJ010000531.1 GCA_026397695.1 Verrucomicrobiota bacterium
GCATGGGGTGAACTAACGGCCATGCCTGATACCCTCGGGTTTGCGGGCCCTTTCGCCGGGGTTTCCGAGGGCAAGCTGGTAGTGGCCGGTGGCGCGAACTTCCCTAACGGCACGCCCTGGGACGGTGGCGCCAAGGTCTGGCACGACCGGGTTTTCGTGCTCGACGATCCGGCCGGCGCATGGCGCGAGACCGGGCATCTTCCGCTGCCATTGGGCTATGGCGTTTCGCTCACCACCACCCGCGGGGTTCTGTGCATCGGTGGCAGCGACGCGACCCGCCATTACGCCGATTGCTTCCTGCTGCGTCTTGCCAACGGTCAACCCGTGACCGAGAAGCTGCCGCCCCTGCCCCGGCCGCTGGCCAACATGGCGGGTTCCCGACTCGGTAATACGATATTCATAGTAGGTGGCACCTCCGCCCCGGCTGATACCACGGCTTCAAACCGGCTGCTGGCCCTCGATCTCGATCACGCGGAGAGCGGTTGGAAAGAACTCGCGCCGCTGCCTGGTGCCGGCCGGGTCATGCCGGTGGCAGGGGTGCGGGCGGGCTCGTTGTTCGTGTTTTCGGGTGCGGCGTTGGCACCGGATGCCGAGGGCAAGCCCATCCGCACCTACTTGCGCGATGCATGGCGCTACGACCACCGCGGCGGTTGGAAAAAACTCGCCGACTTACCACGTGCGGCAGTCGCGGCCCCCACGCCGGCCCCGGCCGTGGGTGCGAGTCATTTGTTCGTGCTTGGCGGCGACGACGGCACGCTGATCCATTTCGAGCCGAAATCACGGCATCCGGGGTTTCCCCGCTCGATTCTCGGTTATGATACCGTAACGGATCGCTGGGCGGACTTTGACCCGCTGCCCGCCACCCTGCGCCCACCGGTCACGGTGCCCGTCGTCGAATGGCGCGGGCGTTTCGTGATGCCGAGCGGCGAGATACGTCCCGCCGTACGCACGCCGCAGGTGTTGGCGTTCATGCCGGTGCCCGCCAAGGCGTCCTTCGGTTCCTCCGCGCACGACACGCCACCCGCGCCGGCGGCGGATTTTCCGAAATCCAAGAACCCTCAAGCGAATGATGTTAGAAAATAAGGACTCGCTGGCCGAGCTTGACCGCCTGTTAGCGCTTGTGGAAGAACACATAGACATCGCGCACTGTGCCGAGGTGGCGCAACGCTATCGTGCCACCCTGGCGTGTGAACCCGTGGACCGTCCGCCACTGGTGGTGCGCGCGCCCTTCGGCAGTCGTCTGGAATTACCGCCGCCGTGGCACGAGTTCACCTATTATCCATACCGGCAGGCGTTCCGCGATCCCGTGGCGATGATGCAAAACCAGTTGTTAGGATCGGTGGTGCCGGGTTTATTGCTAAAGGATGATCATCCGTTGCTGATCCGCGCCGATCACGGCACGATTCAAATCGCCTCCTTGCTGGGTGCTCCATGGGAGCAGATCGATGACAATCCGCCATGGGTCCGCCCGCTTGGCGCGGCGGAAGCCATTGCCGCAGTTGCGGATGGCCGGACCTCCGTGGACTTGGAACGGGGCGGGGTGCTGGCGCGGTCATTCGAGACGTTGCGCTTCTTCCACCGGAAACTTGCCGTGTATCCCAAGGCGCGACAGGCCATTCAAATTGCCATGCCGGATCTGCAAGGGCCGATGGATACGGCGGAGCAGCTTTGGGGTTGCGACTTGTTCGTCGCGTTTTATGAACAAGAGGAGTTGGTGGACCAACTGCTGGGCCGGATTGTCGATGTGATGCTGGTGGTGGCGGAGAAATTCCGGAGTTTTGCCACCGACCGACTGGATCCATTCGCCAATGCGCAACATGCCTGGCAGGTGCCGGGGCGGCTGCTGATCCGCAACGACTCGGCGATCATGCTCTCGCCGCGGATGTATGCCGATCAAGTGCGGCCCCACGACCAACGGTTGTTGCGCGCCATCGGCGGCGGTTCCCAGCATTTCTGCGGCAACGGCCAGCACCTGATCCAGTCCATGCTCGCCACCGAAGGCATGTTAGGCTTCGATCTGGGCCAGCCGTGGATGATGGATGAGGACTGGGTTTACCGCGAGTCATTGGCGCGGCGCGTCCCGTTTACCAATCACCGTCCGCCGCGCGAACAACTTCTCAACGGCCAAGCCCGCCGCCGGTTTCCAACCGGCGTGGTTTTCACCTGCGAACCCAAGGATTTTCCCGAGGCATGCGCGACGGTGCGATCGTTCCAGCGATGAGAGAGCAGGCCGAAGATCCATCCAAGCGTGGACTTTCCCGCATGGTGCGGGCGGATCTTTGTCCGCGACCACAGCATGTTCACAACTCAGCGTTTGACCTCGGAAACGCCGTAGTGTCGAGCAAGCCGGATTCCCTGAAATGGTAGGGCGTGGCGGCCTCGCCGCGCCGTGACTGGCC
>JAPLUJ010000113.1 GCA_026397695.1 Verrucomicrobiota bacterium
GACGATGGCGCGATCGAGGCGATGTTAGAAGGTCGGCGCATCGTGATTCCGGCCGCCATCACCCCGCTCATTCATGTTACCGGCCCGCAACCTGATGAGGCGCTGCCCGCAGATCTGGGCCGCCTATCCGACCTGCCGGTGGGTGGCGAGGCGGTGGTTTACGCGCTCGCCCCCGCGTGCATCGGGCCGGAGCGCCGCCGCTTGTTAGATCTCGGTGTGGTGCCCGGAACGCGCATCCGCTGCGAGTTCCCCAGTCCCTTTGGCAGCCCCCGGAGTTATGCCATCCGCGGCGCGCTCATCGCCCTGCGCGACTATCAGGCAGAACGCATTTTGATCCACGCTCCCGTGAAGCCCACCTCCCCGCTGATCGCATGAATCACCCGGATCTCCATGAACCCGGCGCCGCCTGTGTGACCTGCCCGTCCCGCCTCAGCCAACTGCGCAAACTCGGACTGCACATCACGGACAGCGACCATGTGATCGCCCTTGCAGGCAACCCGAACACCGGCAAAACCACGGTGTTCAACGCGCTCACCGGCTTGCGGATGCACACCGGCAATTGGCCGGGCAAAACCATCAGCCGCGCCGAAGGCGGATTCTCCTATGACGGCAAACGCTACAAACTCGTCGATCTGCCCGGCACCTATTCATTGTTGTCCGCCTCGCCTGACGAGGAAGTGGCGCGGACATTTCTGTTATTCGGTCAGCCCGACGTGACGGTGATCGTGGCCGACGCCACCTGCATGGAACGCAACCTGAATCTGATCCTGCAGGTGCTGCAAATCACCCGCCGCGCCGTGGTTTGCCTCAATCTCATGGACGAGGCCCGCGCCCATGCCATCGACATCGACGTTCGCAACCTCGCCCGCGACCTCGGCGTGCCCGTTGTTCCTTGCGCGGCCCGCACCGGCACGGGCATCCCGGAGTTGATCCGTGAAATCGCCGCGATGGCCGCACGCACGGATGCGCCGGCACCACGCCGCCTGCCCTTGGAAGTGCCCGGCCTGCGCCTGGCCTTGGACCGCGTGGAAGCGGACCTGCAGGATGCGTTCCCACACCTGCCGCAGCCGCGATGGGTGGCACTCAGATTGTTAGAAGGCGACCGCGAAATCATGGACGCGGTGCTGTCCGGCGACATCGGCGCACTCACCGACCCGGTCGGTTCGCCGCTGCTAACAAAACCACGCAGCCTGTCATGAAAACCCCTGAAGACGTGCTGCGGGAAGCCCGGGAACTGCGTTGGCAACTCCCGCAAAACCTCCACGACCGGATCGCCGAATCCATTTACGGCGAAGCCGCACGCATCGCCGAACGCAGCATCACCCGCCAAGAGGGGTCCAGCCGCCTGGTCTGGCAACAACAACTCGACCGTCTGCTGACGAGTCCTGTGACGGCCTTCCCGATCATGGTGGGGGTGTTAGGTGTCATCCTCTGGCTGACCATCGTCGGCGCCAACCTGCCATCCGCCATGCTCGCCAAACTGCTGGTGGACGATGGCCACGCGCTGCTCTCCGGGTGGTTTGTCGCCGCCGGCTCACCCGCGTGGCTCAGGGGCCTGGTCGTGGACGGCATGTATCTGTCCACCGCCTGGGTCGTCAGCGTGATGTTGCCTCCGATGGCGATCTTCTTCCCCTGTTTCACCCTGTTAGAGGACTTCGGGTTCCTGCCGCGCGTGGCGTTCAACCTCGACCGGATTTTTCAAAAAGTGGGAGCCCACGGCAAACAGGCGCTCACCATGGCGATGGGGCTCGGGTGCAACGCGGCGCAGCTGGATATGTTTT
The DNA here is from genome assembly GCA_026397695.1 of Verrucomicrobiota bacterium. Classification (GTDB taxonomy): domain Bacteria; phylum Verrucomicrobiota; class Verrucomicrobiia; order Verrucomicrobiales; family Akkermansiaceae; genus Luteolibacter. The sequence goes on from JAPLUJ010000113.1 coordinate 1,782, forward strand.
GAATCGGTGGACATGGTTGTCGCCTTTGTTCTTGATATAAGCGGGTTGATTAATA
>JAPLUJ010000365.1 GCA_026397695.1 Verrucomicrobiota bacterium
CGTGTAAACATGGACATGCATTCTGGGTTCTTCCCGGGAAAAGAAGAAGAACCGAAAGTTTTGATACTGGAAAATGGTTGGACTCACGAGTATTTTGTGTCCGGCAGCAACAGGATTATCAATGGCGGATGATCGATGTCAACATCCAGGTCCGGCCAGCGGAGATGCGATCCATGCAGGAGTTCAAGATGATGGATTTGGCTGACCTTGGCCTCGGCAAACCGAGGATGGCACGGGGTCTTGGTGTCATCTTCTCAGCCGCAGCACATGGTCTGTTAGGGTGAGCACATCGCCGTCGCCCAGCGTCTCGTGGCCGGGCATGTCGGTGCCGGGAATGCCGAATCGGATCACCCGCGCCACCCGCAGGTCGAGGTCATCGCCCGGCACGGTGCGGATGAACGGTCCGTCTGGAAGATTCGCGGGTGGTCTAACAAAACGCGCGGCCAGCGGGCCGTTGCCGCCGCCCGTGGCGCCGTGGCACACCGTGCAGTTGGCCGCAAAAAGTGCCGATCCATTGCTGCCGCCAGTGGTCGCTGCGGGTTTCCAACGCGCGGCTTCGGTCATCAAGTCACGGGTTGCTTCCGCGTCGGATGCCTTGAGATAAGCTACCAGATCGTCACCCCGGCGATCATTGCAAAGATAAGCATAGGATGGCATCGGGCTGTCCGGGGCAAGCGCCTGTGGCGTTAGAAAGTGCGCTTTGAGCCAGGCGGCAGAGCGGCGCGCGCCGACGTGGGTGAGGTCCGGCCCCTGACGGCGGTTTCCTATCAAAACCGGTGCGCCCTTCATCACTTCATCCACCGGGCGCGCCGGTCCCCAGATTGTTTCATCCGCCGATCCCGGCCGGACATACTGCGAGTGGCAATGGATGCAGCCCTCGGACACATACACCAAGCGCCCCCGCACCATGGCCGAGGAAGATGCGGGCAGCTTCCTGCCATGGAAAAACGCGGCGACAATGGCCATCGCAAACACGACCATCGCCGGAATCCAGAATTTGCGGTCTGATAGAACCAGCACGCCGATCACGACCATACCCGCGCCGGCGACAAATTCCGGCGGGATGTGTTTGAGGGATTGCGCCATGCCGATGCCGTTAGCGGAACTCCACCAACCGGCAATGGCAAACAACCATGCCGCCCGCCATGCCGCCGGGCGCACCCCATGCACGCCGCAAAACCATCCCGGCCATGCCACCAATGCCGTGGAATACAACGCCACGCCCGCCGGATAGAACCAACCCGCGATGGGGCGTGTCGATTCCGCGTTCACCGCCAGCGCCGCCACGGCTAACAATCCCCACGCGAGCGGCGGCAGGATGCGCGCACCGTTGCGCGCCAGCCAGAAGCCGGCCACTACCGCCAGCACGAGGTGCAGCGCGGCGTTTCTCCACAGCATGCCATTGCCCCAGGTGCCGGATTTCAAATCCGCCGTGTGTTGGATGATGAAAAATGCCGCGGAATCCAACCAGACCAAGGCGGAAAAAACCGCCAATGCCCCGCCTAACGGAAGCACCCTGCGGGTTTCCCGCGCCGGCCATGTGGCGTGTGAGGGGATGGTGAACACTCCCAGCACCGCGAATCCCGCGCCAATCCATGCCTGCACTGACGGCCCTTGTAGGAACACCAGCGGGAGA
>JAPLUJ010000243.1:0-687 GCA_026397695.1 Verrucomicrobiota bacterium
CGCTCCAGCCCGAGTAGCCGACAAACGCCCGCACGATCCGGCCGGGCCGGTGGGAGTGGAGGGCGGCCTGCTTGGCGGAAATGCGCAGCGCCCAGTGGAGGCCTTGTTTTTTGGTCCACCAGAACGAGCAAAACGTGAGTTGGTCGTGGGACACCGGTCCGCCTGCATGCACCGCGAGGTGCCGCAGCGGTGCGAATTCCTTGTCCACCAGAAAATCCCCGACCAACTTGTCGGTCGGATGATTGAGGATCAACCCGAACGCGCCTTGGTCGGCCGTGTGATCGGTCAGCAGGATCACCGAGCGATTGAAAATGCCGTCCCGCAATGACGGGTCTGCGATCAACAGCTTCCCGCAAAGCAAGTTTGGCAGATTCGACATGGATGGATCAACGGCCACGCTCAAACCTACCACCGTCCCGCCCATCCGCCAACTGCGGAATGCAGAAGTTTTTTCGCTGCAAATTGAGCCCGTAGGAAGGATGTGGAACTCATCCAGCATGCCCGCTATAGCCGCGTCAATGTCTAGCACCGGTTGGATTTGGTCAAAGCGCAGCAACCGCCATTGCGCAGACAGACGAACAACTTCGACGCCGGACAGAACCCGAAGGCGGCGATGGTTTTGAGCACTTCAGGCAATTCGAGTTGCGCGATGCTGGGAATCTTCGTCCCAATAGTTCGCAATACCAA
>JAPLUJ010000243.1:715-2419 GCA_026397695.1 Verrucomicrobiota bacterium
GCCACGATGACTCCGAGCGCCATGGCCGCACCCATGCCGTGGGCGAAGCGCATGGCAGGGACATCAAGAAACACCTCGTGCGGTGTGGGCAGCAACCGCAAAACGGTCTGCTGGTAGAGTTGGATCATCGGCGACCTCTGGACTTTCAATAGCACCGATAACACCAGAATTACAAACACTGCACCTACCAACCAGACACTGTGCAAAACCAACGCCAGCCACAGTATCACCGTTAGGGAAATCCGGCAAAATGCGAATGCCGCCCGCGGGATGGTCACCACTTCCGGTCCCATCGGAATCGGGAAAAACATGCCGGTCCGGTCGCGATAGGCTGCATAGGCGGGGAATTGCGCCAGCAAGGCGATTTCCTCGAGCTTGCCACGGTACACCATGGCTGGCACAAAAATGCTCAGGGTGGCCAACAACGCGGCCCAATTCTGAAACACCAGGGAAGCTCCGATGAACATCCAGATCAGACTCGCATAGAGCGGGTGTCTGACAAACCGATAGACGCCGCCGGTGATGAGCGTGTGGTCATGATAGATAATCACCTGGTTGCCCCAATTCCGGCCGAGAGTGAAGCGTCCCATGATGTTCACCGCCGCTCCCAGCATCACCAACAGTAGCCCGGCAACGGCCGCCGGATGTCCCAAAACCGGGATTTCATTCACTCCGACGCGCCAGCGGATGAGCAGGTAGATGACCGCGAAAAACGCCAGCATGGAACCTGTTCTAACGAGACTCGGGCGCTCGCTGCGGATTGTGTGCAAGCGCCGGGCAAGTTGGAAATTGATGAACACGGCGGTCAGGACGGCAACGGTACAAAGCGTCACAATCAACCGCGCGCATCCCTGGAATGTTTGCAGGTCCCGCACCAGCCGGTCGAGGATGTCAATAGGTTGCGAGATAGTGGCTGACATATTTGGAGCGGTGTAACATGTTGTAGGCGGAAAACGGGATCTTGTGCAAATCCGGCGTGACGACATGGACGCATTCCTTCTGCATTGCCTTCATGTCGAAGTTATAGGCATCGATGAATGAAACCACGTTCAGGCGAAACAGATTGTCATTGATGTATTGGACCCGCTCGGGTTTTGATTTGAGCAAGAACGTCGGCATGAAACGTTCCAACAACCCGCAACACGCCGCAGCGGATTGGGTCGCGGTGATGAATTCCTCCGCGCGGAAGGCAAACGTGTTGCGGATGTAGGGCAGATGCTGGCGTAGGTCGATGCCGCGGGTGATAGGGACGTAGGTGCCCTGTTGCCGATAGAGAAAAGTCACCGCCACGAAATCGTCCATCCGGACCAGTCCGGCGGTCTGGGATAATTCCTCCTGCCGCCCGTGCACCGCGCAATGCTTGCGAATATAAACCCGTCCGTCCCGCGCCACGATTTTGCCGGGCACCGTCTGCATACATTCCGGGCACAGGCTCGTGGTGGATTCCAGAAAGTCGTAGGATATTTCCATGTGTTAGTCCTAATTTGCCAGGCTTCCGGATGATCTCCTCTGCCGCAGCAGGAATCCCGCCGCTCCCATGCCCGCAACCCCGAGCGCCAAAAATTGATAGCCGGAAAACGGCCCGATGAGACGCGGTGTGTCCCGGAAAAATTCGTGGAAAAACCGGAACACCCCGTACGCTATCAGATAGATGTGGAAATGCTGGCCAGGGAGGATTGTCCGCCACCTCAAAATCAAAACCAC
>JAPLUJ010000243.1:2472-3125 GCA_026397695.1 Verrucomicrobiota bacterium
CACTGATGGCCAGCGGGCGACCCCGCAGGCATCGTGGAGCGCATACCAACTCTCAGCGCACGCGCGTCCCGCACAACAACCGTGCAGCAGGCAGGCGCGTGTGGGAGATATCACGGAGGGGCGGGTTCCGAACGGCCCGACCCATGAAGAGTGAATGCATCGGGCAGGGCATCAGGATATCCCGGGCACGTGGAGTATGAGACAAATCATGATTCAAGAGATTCACGCTGGAATTCTTGGAGCGAAGAGAGCAGGACTCAAGTTGTCGTGCCTGCCTGCAGGGGTCGAGTACATACAGGCTACGGCCCGCCCGGCACAGGGTGGCGGTGTAGGCAGATGCGTCAGGCCCGCATCTGCTGTAGCATGCTGTCCTTGTCGTAGATCTCCCACGCTTCCGCCAGTTTGCCGTTCTCGATGCGGAATGTGCTGATCGCCGGCAAGTGAATGACGTTGCCCTTGGGTTGGATGCCGGCGAACTCGCCGATGTGTTTGACCGTCACCACAAAATGGCAGTCCACCTTGTCGCCCTCGGCAAGCATGCAGCCGATTTCAATCTGCATGCCACTGAAAATTCCGCCGAGGATATCCTTGAAAAACCGGCGGACACCTGCCGGGCCCGGGGGCAGGTCTGGCGGCATGTGATGATCCACGAA
>JAPLUJ010000243.1:3135-5202 GCA_026397695.1 Verrucomicrobiota bacterium
CGGCGTAATACCGACGAACCAGAGTCTTGTTCGTTTCTGACATGGGATGTGTCTTTCTTGTAGGTGTTGGAGATCTGTACCAGCGTGATTATCCCAATCCCGCGCTCATACCAACCAAAATTCCGGGCCTCGCCGCGAATGGCTTGATAATGCAATCCGGGAATTTTGGTGGGATGCGCTGGAACTAGAGAGCGGGAAGTGTTCGGGGTAGTCAGCAAATAAAGTCAAAAAAGCCACTTGATTTGTCGTCTGCGGCTCATTACGCTGAGGCGCCACCGGGAACATGAGGGAGGTAAGCGCGAGAGGCTGCTAAGCAAGCCCAATACCTGAATTCCTGCTTCCTGTGGCATGGCGCTTCGCGCCCCTGATAAATCCGCCATCACCATGCACATCATCGTCTGTATCAAACAGGTGCCCGACACCGCCAACGTGCGGATCAATCCAGAGACCAACACCTTGATGCGCGAAGGCGTGGAGAGCATCGTCAACCCCTTCGACGAATACGCGCTCGAACAGGCGCTGCAACTTAAGGACCGCCATGACGTGCGGGTGACGGCGTTGTCGATGGGACCGCCGCAGGCCGAGGTCGTGTTGCGTGAGGCGATGGCGCGCGGGGCGGACGACGGGGTGTTGCTCACCGACCGAGCCTTTGCCGGGGCTGACACCTGGGCGACCTCGTATGTGATCGCGCAGGCGATCAAGAAGTTGAACCCGAAAGTGGACATGGTGTTGTTCGGCAAGCAGGCGATCGACGGCGACACGGCGCAGGTCGGGCCGGGGGTTTCGGAGTTTTTGAAATTTCCGTTAGTTACTTACGTACGCTCACTGACGGTTGCTGACGGTCGCTACACGGCGGAGACGATGATGGACGAGGGCATCGACGTGGTGGAAGGATCGTTGCCGGTGGTGATGACGGTGGTGAAGGAGTCGGCCGTTCCGAGGTTTGCGCGCTTGGGCGGATGGATGCATGCCAAGCATGCCAAAATCCCGCGCTGGGGCGTGAAGGAACTCAAGGCAGTGCCCGAGTTGTGCGGTCTCGGCGGCTCGCCGACCAAGGTGGTGAAAATTTTCGCTCCGCCGGTGAAGGCGGGCGGGGTCCGCATGGACGGCCGCGAGTTGCCCTCGGCTGCGGTGCAGGCGGTGGTCAAATTACTTCAGGAGAAAGGACTCGCGTCATGAATGAAGCCCCGATTTCCATCGACCTGGATAAGTGCCGCGGCTGCAAAAAGTGCGTGGATGCCTGCCCCTTCGGCGTGCTCCACATGGAGGGCAAGCTGGTGGTGCTCGACGCCGACGATTGCCGCGGTTGCAATGCGTGCGTACAGACGTGCCCGTTTCAAGCGATCATTGCGGTCACCAAGGAAGACATCAAGGACGAGAGTCTCAAGGAATATCAGGGCGTGTGGGTGTTCGCCGAACAACACCGGGGCAAGGTGCAGGAGGTGGCGTATGAACTGCTGGCCACCGGCCGCCGCCTGGCCGGCGACCGCAACTGCGAACTGGCGGCGGTGGTGTTGGGACACGGAATTTCCGGGGTGGCGGGGCACTTGATCGCCGCCGGTGCCGACAAGGTCTATCTCGTCGATCAGCCGGAACTCGCCGAATACGATGCGAATGTTTACACCGACGCGCTGCACCAGTTGATTGCAAAGTACAAGCCGGAGGTGGTGTTGGCCGGGGCCACGGCGATCGGGCGCGCCTTCGTCGCCAAGGTGGCGGTGCGTTGCTACACCGGCCTGACCGCCGATTGCACGGCCTTGTCGATCGATCGTGAGACAACCTTGCTGCACCAGACGCGTCCCGCTTTCGGTGGCAACATCATGGCGACGATCATGACGCCGAACCACCGGCCGCAAATGGCCACGGTGCGGCCGCATGTGTTCAAGATGGCCGTACCCGACCCCAACCGCGCCGGAAAAACACTGCTTGAGGCCTTGCAGTTGTTGCCGGCCAGTTCCAGGATCGTGCGCTCGGTCGCCGCCGCTTCCAGCGTCAACATCGCCGAGGCCGACGTCGTCGTCGCCGGCGGCCGCGGCCTCAAAAAGGCGGAAAACCTCGTCCTCCTGC
>JAPLUJ010000243.1:5260-6264 GCA_026397695.1 Verrucomicrobiota bacterium
TTGTTAGGCGGCGTGGTCGCGGTGTCCCGCGCGTGCGTCGATGCCGGCTGGATTTCGGCCGCCCACCAAGTCGGCCAAACCGGCAAGACGGTGAGCCCGAAGGTCTATCTGGCATTCGGCATTTCCGGGGCGATCCAGCATCTCGAGGGAATGCGCGGCGCCGAGACGATCATCGCCGTCAACAGCGACCCCACCGCCCCGATCTTCGATGTGGCGGACATGGGAATTGTCGGTGACCTGTTAGTTATCCTGCCGATGTTGGTCGAGGCCATCGAAGGCAACCATCGATCGAACTGAGCCAAACCTTCATTTATCCACCATGTCCTACGCCGCTGAAAGTTCATTGCAAACCGACATCCTGTGCGTGGGGGGGGGCATTGCCTCGCTGGCCACCACGCTGGCCTTGCTGCGCGGGTTGAAAGCACGTGGTGGTGACAAGCCGCTACCGCGGGTGATCATCCTCGAAAAATCACGGGCCGTAGGCAACCATGTCCTGTCCGGCGCGGTGATCGATCCGGCCGGCTTTGACGGGTTGCTCACCGCCGACGAAATCAAGCGCCTGCCGGTCGAGGCCCACGTCGGCAAGGAGTCGTTTCATTTCCTCCTCGATGACCGTCGGTCGATCGGCATTCCATGGGTGCCGCCAATGATGCAGGCGCATGGTTACCCGCTCGGGTCTTTGACCAAGCTGACCCGCTACCTTGCCACGCTGTGCGAGCAGGAAGGCGCGGAGATTTACTGTGGCTTTTCCGGTGCCGAGTTGTTGCAAGACACCAACGGACGGGTGCTTGGCGTCAAGACCGGCGACAAGGGCGTCGACCGCGACGGCAAACCAAAATCAAATTTCACGCCGGGCGAGGAAATCCATGCGCGGGTGGTGGTGTTAGGCGAAGGCGCATGCGGCCGGCTTACCGGAAAACTGATAGAGAAGCACGGCTTGCAAGGGGCGCGCCCGCAATCGTACGCGCTGGGCCTGAAAGAGGTGATCGAAGTGCCCGCCGACG
>JAPLUJ010000460.1 GCA_026397695.1 Verrucomicrobiota bacterium
GAAACTCGCCGGACCACCGTCCGGATTGGCGTTGTCAGCCGATGGCAAACACCTTTTCGCCGCGGAATCCGGCACCAGTGGCATCGCTGACATCGACCCGGCCAGCGGTTCCATCACCCGCCACTTCACCACTGGCCGCTATCCGCGCGGGCTGGCTGTCGTAGCCCGCCGCAATCTCTTGCTCGCCACCGATTGGGGCCTCAACCAACTCACCGTGATCGATCTCGCCACCGGCACCACCAAAGCCAATGTCCCAGTCGGTTACCAACCCACTAGCGTGGCCATCTCCCCGGACGAGTCGCTCGCCTTCGTCAGCAACCTCCTTCCTGCCACTTCCTCCACCGCGACTGACACCGCCACCGATGTCTCGGTCATCGACCTCAATACGCTCAAACCCAAGCCCGCCATCCGCTTGCCTCTGGGCTCCACCAACACCCGCGGGATCGCCGTCAGCGGCGATGGCCGCACCGTTTTCGTGGTCCACACCATCGGCCGCTTCAACCTGCCCACCACCCAACTCGACCGCGGTTGGGTCAACACCAACGCCCTCACCATCATCGACGCCGCATCTGGCAAGATCACCGCCACCGTGCTCCTCGATCAAGTGATGGACGGTGCCGCCGACCCCTGGGGCGTCACCATTGATCCCTCCGGCCTGCGCTTGTTTGTCACTCTGTCCGGCGTTCACCAACTCGCCGTCATTGACCTCGAACGGCTACCGGAAATCTTCAAACAATCGCCCGAATTGCTCGTCAATGACCTCGCCGCGCTCTATCGCAGCAACCTGATCCGTCGCATTGACTTGCCAGCCCAAGGACCCCGTGGTCTCGCCGTCTCGCCAGACGGCAAACTCGTCGCCATCACCGGCTATTTTTCCGGCAACGTCGTCCTAACAGACATAAACGGTGCCAATCCGGTCGCCGTTCCGCTAGGCCCGCAAGCCCCCCCTACTCCGGCCCGCCAAGGCGAAGCCCTCTTCCACGATGCCGGCCGTTGCTTCCAGCGCTGGCTCAGTTGTTCCTCCTGTCACGCCGACGCGCGGGCTGACGGTCTCAATTGGGATTTGCTCAACGACGGTCTCGGCAATCCGAAAAATGCCCGCTCGCTGGTTCTGGCCGACCGCACCCCGCCGCTGATGTCACACTCCTCACGTTCCAGTTTGGGGCCGTGCGTGAACGCCGGTTTCGTCCACATTCTGTTTACCGAACCCAAGGATCAGGACGTGGTGGCGGTCGTCGCCTATATCCAATCCCTCCAACCTGTCATCAGCCCCTACCGCAAACCGGACGGATCTCTCACCGAGGCCGCATTGCGTGGTGAGAAAATCTTCAACGACCCGCAAGTCGCCTGCGCCAAGTGTCACCCAGGTCCGCTCTTTACCAACCTCGCCTCGGTGGATGTCGGGACCACTCGTCCATCCGACCGCGGTGTCCTCACCTTCGATACGACCAGCCTCGTCGAAATGTGGCGCACCGCGCCCTACCTCCACGATGGCAGCGCCGTCACCGTCCGCCAAGTCCTGGTCGAAGAAAACAAAACCGACAAACACGGCGTCACCTCCAAACTCACCCCGGCCCAAATCGACGATCTCGTCGCCTACTTGTTGTCGCTCTAGCAACACCCCAGGTCGTTCCCGTGAGCCCGCACCGCCTGATATCCGCAGTGCTCGCGCTGGCGGCCGGGATCGCTGACGGCATCGCCGCCGATGTCCGCAGCGAAGTGCTGGCCAGGGCTCCTGCGCTCAGGGAAATCGTCTTCGCGGTGCGCAAGCCCTATGATCGCGACGGTCATTGGTATGCCAACTTCAGCTATTACGGACCCGATGAAAACCGCGTGGCCTACCTGCCCGGCGGGCGCCTGTGCAAGATCGACCTTGTTAGCGGAATTGTCACCAACCTCATTGACGATCCGTTAGGCGGCATCCGCGACCCGGTCCTAAACCACGACGCCACCCGCATCCTGTTTGCCTGGCGCAAGGGTGCCGGGCAGCACTATCACCTCCACGATTGCCGCCTCGACGGCACGGACCTGCGCCAACTCACCGACGGACCGTGGGATGACTTCGAGCCCAGCCACCTGCCCGATGGCGGCATCGTTTTCGTCTCCAGCAGGTGCAAACGCTGGGTGCAATGCTGGCTCACCCAGGTCGCCACCCTCCACCGCTGCGATGCCGACGGCCGCAACATCGAGTTGCTCTCCGCCAACCTCGAACAAGACAACACCCCGTGGCCGCTCCCCGATGGCCGCATCCTCTATCAGCGATGGGAATACATCGACCGCTCACAGGTCCACTACCACCACCTCTGGACCACCAATCCGGATGGCACCAACCAGATGATTTACTATGGCAACCAAAGCCCGGGCGTCGTCATGATAGATGCCAAACCGATCCCGGGGACCGCTCAAGTCGTCAGCATCTTCTCCCCCGGCCACGGCCAGAGTGAACACGCCGGCCAGGTGGTCACGCTCAGCCCGCACCTCGGCCCCGACGATAACGCCGCCGTTCACGTTCTAACACGCGCGGCGGATTTCCGCGACCCGTGGCCGCTGGCCAGTGACGCCTTCCTCGTCGCCCGCGGTTCCGAACTCCTCGCCATGAACGGCAAGGGCGCGACCGCCGTCCTGTTCACTCTATCCGAAGCCGACCGCAAGGCCAATTTCCGGGTCAACGAGCCGCGCCCGGTGCTGCCGCGACCACGGGAAAAAATCATCGCCCGCCAAACCGATCCGGCCCAGGCCACCGGTAAATTGATCCTCTCTAACATCCTCGACGGCCGCAACATGCAGGGCGTCAAACCCGGCGAAATCCGCCAATTGCTAGTCCTCGAACCGCTCCCCAAGCCGATCAACTATACCGGCGGCATGGACCCGCTAACCTACGGCGGCTCGTTCACCCTCGAACGCGTCGTCGGCACCGTCCCCGTAGAAGCCGACGGCTCGGCCTACCTCGAACTGCCCGCGCGCCGCAGCTTCTTCTTCATCGCGCTGGATTCTAACAATCTAGCGGTCAAACGCATGCAGAGTTTTCTAACCGTCCAGCCCGGCGAAGTCACCAGTTGCATCGGTTGCCACGAACAACGCTCGCGTACCAGCCTGCCCCCACTCAATCTCCAGGCCTTGCAGCGCCCAGCGAGCAAGATCACGCCGGTGCCGGGCGTGCCCGACGTCTTCGACTACCCGCGCGACATCCAACCGATCCTCGACGCAGCTTGCGTCCCTTGCCATGGCTACGACAAGACCGCCCGCGGCGGACCGTGTGACGGCAAACTCGTTCTAACAGGTGATCGCGGGCCGATGTTCAGCCACAGTTATTTCATGATGACCATCGCCGGGCTGTTTTCCGATGGCCGCAACCGTGCGACGAGCAATTACCCGCCGCGCGCGCTCGGTTCCTCGGCCAGCCGCTTGCTCAAGCTTATCGATGGCTCCCACTACAAGGTTACCGTCACCCCGCGCCAAGCGACCATGCTTCGCCTCTGGATCGATGCGGCGGCCACCTACCCGGGCACCTACGCCGCCCTCGGTACCGGCATGATCGGCGGCTATCAGGAAAACAACCAGATCGGCACCGACCACGATTGGCCGGCCACGCGCGCGGCCGGACAGGTGATCAACACCCGCTGCGCGACCTGCCACACCGGCAAGGGCGCGCCACCGCTGCCCCGCACGCTGTCGGATGAACGCGGCACCTCGTTCTGGCAGCCGAAAATCCCCGACCGCTCACTCGTCACCAGCCGCCATCTCGTCTTCAACCTCAGCCGTCCGGCGAAATCCATGATGTTGTTAGCCCCGCTCGCCCGCGCCGCCGGCGGCTATCAACTCTGTCAACAGGCGAACGACCCCGCGCCGGTTTTTCCCGACAAGGCAGACCCCGGCTATCAGGTAATCCTCGCGATGATCAGCGCCGGTAAACAGCACCTGGAATCCATCACCCGCTTCGACATGAAGGACTTCAAACCCCGCCCCGCCTATAGCGCGCCGACCTCCCGCCCAACACCACGGTCGATCCCTATCAGACCGACCGCCGCTATTGGCAATCGCTCTGGCATCAACCACCTCCTTAAAGCTCCTTGCCGGTCAAAAAAGCATGCTTGACAGGGGTCGTCACCGAGCGCCCGCCGAGGTCGGTGAACGTGGCTGCGTCGGCTTGGAAGGTTACAGTTAGAACACGCTGGAATTTCGCCGGAACGCGGATGGCACCCTGGATGTAGCGGACTTCAAACGGCCGGCCGGTGAGTTTGACGTGTGTGGGGATGCCACGTTTGCTGGCGGGATTGGGGCGGCTGGAGGTGGCGATACCGCCGTCGAAAAACATGCAGCCGTCCTCGATGCCGAGGCATGCATTGCGCCCGTTCCATGGGTTGCCATGGCGGCCGTGGTTTTCGATCCAGAAAGCCCGACCGGGCATGCGTGCGGGGGATTTGAATGCGAACCATAGCCAGTGGTCGGCGGTGTTGACCGCGGTAACCCATGCGGGCGATGTGGTGTTGGATGCGGTTTTTTCAAACTGCTGGATGAGGTCGGCATATCCATAACGCACGGGAAAGGCCGAGCAGTCCGCCACAGGCTCCTCTAACAAGCGCGACGGAACCTGGTCGAGCCGGGAAAATCCGCCCCCCGGGAGGAGCGCCTGGTATTCGCGGTTGCGCGGGTTGCTGAAGATGCCAGGGCAGGTCAGTCCGAGGTCGAAGGGACTGGTCGAAACCAGCAAGGTGCGCTCCTTTTCCGGAACGGCTAGAATGGCGTGATGACCGAAAGTCGTGGCACCGGCAAACCCCTCGATGATGGTATTGGAATAGACCGCGTGGTGTCCATCCACCAGTGACAAGTGGCGGGTGACGCGGCCTGGGCGCACCCGGGTTGCCAGCGAAATAGCAAGCGTGGTGACCGCGCCGTGTGTGGCAGATTGTTCCAGCGTCCAAACCGAGCCGGCGGCTTCGCCATGCGGCGGATGGCATTCACCGTGGTACGCAGCAAGATTGCCGCCAAAGGGAAGGCAGAAAAAATCGCCGCGCAATGGGGCCAGACACGGGCAGGGCATAGGTAGTTTTTCGCCTTGCCACGGACTCACATAGTAGGGTTGGAACGGCTTCAGTCCGCGACTGAAAGTCACCGGTGCCATGTGCCCGCCAAGATGTGTGACGGTCATTTCGACACTGCGGTTGCCGACTACCCATGCTTTTTGTCCGTGCGATTGTTGGATTTTCATGATCGATTGATTGGTGGAAATAAGCGCGTCGGGTGATTCCGAGACATTGCACCCCTCGGATCGGAAATGGCCCGTTCCGCAATGTCCATACCCTATTACAAAAAACAAGGCAAGACTTCGAACGGACATCGAACGGGCATGTCCTAACTCCGTCTGGTTCGACCAAAGCCCGGCATGAAAAGCCCCCGAAGGCCCGCTCGATGATGGCCGCATCCTCGTCTGGGAATACACCTGAACCCGAAGGCATCATCACCTCAGAAACCCGCTAGACAAAGATGTTCCAAAAGAACCCTTGGCAAAGCGGGACGGAAAGCTATTTTCGGGTTCGAGGAATTTCCCCATGAATCCGGTCCCAACCTCTTGCCCCATGCCCAAATCCGCCGTTTGGAGGTTTCTATCTATGCTTTTTCACCGCAACACCGTCCTTCCGAAACACCGCTTTTGCCCCCCCCCATTTCCCCGCGCACCGGTCCGGCCACCGGCTCTTCCAACGGCCTTCATCTGGAACGCAATTTTCTAGCAGCTATGGGCCGGGGGTCATGCTAGTATCTACGCCGCTCTTAACTCAACGATGAAAATCTGCATACCGAAAGAAACGCATCCGGGTGAGAACCGGGTGCCGATGGTGCCGGACAATGTTGCCAAACTGGTCAAGCGCGGCGCTCAGATTGAAATCGAGGCCGGCATGGGCCTGACCAGTGGCCACGGCGACGCTGCCTACACCGCCGCCGGCGCCACGGTTGCCAACGACCGCACGGCATTGCTTTCCTCATCCGACCTGGTGTTGCGGGTGCGCAAACCGGCGCTTGAAGAAGTCTCCACCCTGAAACGCGGTGGCATCCACATCAGCTACCTCGACCCCTTCAACGAAGCGGACTTGGTGCGCAAACTGGCCGCGCAAGGAGTGAGCGCAATCAGCCTGGAAATGGTCCCGCGCATCACGCGCGCGCAAAAAATGGACGTGCTCTCGTCCCAGGCCAATCTCGCGGGCTATACCGCCGTCGTGCTCGCCGCCGACCATTCGCGGAAGATTTTCCCGATGATGATGACGGCGGCTGGCACCATCACGCCGGCCAAGGTGTTCATCATTGGCGCGGGCGTGGCCGGGTTGCAAGCCATCGCCACGGCGCGGCGCCTCGGCGCCAAAGTTTCCGCCTTCGACACCCGGCCCGTCGTCGAGGAGCAGGTCAAATCCCTCGGCGCGGCATTCGTCAAAATTGACCTTGGCGAGACGGGCCAGACCAAGGATGGCTATGCCAAGGCTCTAACGGAAGAACAACTGGCCAAACAGCGGGCCGGACTGAAGAAAGTCTGCGCGGAGTCAGACGTGGTCATCACCACAGCCCAGGTGTTCGGCCGCAAGGCACCGATCATTGTTACGCAGGAGATGCTGGACGCCATGAAACCCGGCAGCGTGGTGGTGGATTGCGCGATCGAGAGCGGTGGCAACGTAGAAGGCGCACCGGTCAACCAAATCGCGGACCGCAAGGGCGTCACGATCATCGCGCTGGCCAACTTGGCGGGCCGTGTGCCCACGCATGCCAGCCAGGTGTTCTCCGGCAACCTCACCGCCCTGGTCGAGGAGTTTTGGGACAATGATGCAAAGAAATTCGTCCTCAAGCTCGATGATGAAATCATCAAGGGCTGCCTCATCACGCACAACGGCGAAATTTGCCATCCCGATATTATAAACCGGCTGGCCCAGCCTTGAACGATCATAACCTTGAAATCTGTTAGCCTGTCGAGAAACCTATGAAAATCCTTCGTCTTAAAAACTGCCTCGCTGCGGTCGCGGTTCTGGCGGCCGGCACCTGTAGCGCGGTCGCGGCCGAATTGCCTGACGTGGCGCATGCCCCGGAGAAAACCACCGCCGAGTATGTTGCCACGCTGTTTGTGTTCATGCTGGCCTCCTTCGTTGGTCTGGACGTCATCCGCCGGGTGTCGCGCCTGCTGCACACGCCGCTGATGTCGCTGACCAACGCCATTTCGGCCATTGCGGTCGTCGGCGCGATCCTGATCGCGGGCCGCAACAACGGCCAGGACGCCAACTGGCTTAATATCCTTGGCATGGTCGCCATCGTGGCTTCGGTCACCAACATCGTCAGCGGGTTCCTCATCACGGACCGCATGCTCAAGATGTTCAAGAAAAGGGAGCCAAAGAAACCATGAACGAGACTGCCATTCAGATCGCCTATCTCGTCGCCACGGCGCTGTTCATCTTTTCGCTGAAATGGATGAACGACCCGCAAACGGCCCGCCGCGGGGTGCTGGCGGGCGTGGCCGCCATGCTCTTGGCCGTCATCGGCACCCTGCTCAACCCGGAAATCCTCACCTCGAATTACAAATGGATTGCCATCGCCGTGATCCTGGGCACGGTGATTGGCGTGCCGCTTTCGTGGGTGCCCTTGACGGCGGTGCCCCAGCGAACCGCCCTCTCCCACGCGTTTGGCGGTTTGGCCGCCGGGTTGGTGGGCGTCGCGAAATTCTACGGCAGCTTCCAGGCCGGCGGACACCATTTGAGCCAGTTCAGCGTGGCCGCGCTCTGCATGGAAGTGCTGCTAGGCTTCCTTACCTTCACAGGCAGCTTGATGGCCGCCGGGAAATTGCAGGAAGTGAAAAAGGTCAACTCCCGCTCCTCCATGATCTGATGCACAAAGAACGGGCAACAACCTGGTGCCACACTTCGAAGTGGCCGACGGTTGTTGTGCAACCACACTGCACAAGCCAGTGCAAACTGACACGGGCAAGGGCAATATGATGCCCAACAATCTTCGTCCACTCCGAAGGGAGCACCTTCACACCATTTAGCTTGGAGCAAGTTGTCACGGCCGTAGTGGCGCGTGATCGTATCAGAAT
>JAPLUJ010000410.1 GCA_026397695.1 Verrucomicrobiota bacterium
AAGGCTATCAGTTCCTTGCTCGCCGAATTAAACCAACTCAATTTCCTCCACCCCG
Organism: Verrucomicrobiota bacterium; assembly: GCA_026397695.1. GTDB lineage: Bacteria > Verrucomicrobiota > Verrucomicrobiia > Verrucomicrobiales > Akkermansiaceae > Luteolibacter. Next base: position 56 of record JAPLUJ010000410.1, read on the forward strand.
AAACCCATGCGCGCCTGATTTACCAACTCGCCTGAAACGCCCAAAAAGTGCCAAATCATTTTCCGTCGAGATCAGGAACTGTGAAGGTGGTCGAGAGCCAGCCCGCTGGCTATGCCAGCGTGTCCGACAAGGATGGCGGCAACCACGATGTGATCGGAGATGTCACACCGGTGGCGGTCACGGCCGGTGAGACTAACAGCGGCAACGATTTCGTCGAAATCCAATACGGCTCGATCACCGGCACGGTCCGCAGGGATGTGGACAACAACGGCAGCGGCGACCAACCGCTCGCGGACGTCGTACTCTACTTGCTCGACAGTTCTGGAAATTCGGTGGACGGCGATCCGGTCGCGCCCGGCATTCAGCCGGTCAAGGCCACCACCGGGACCGACGGATCCTATCTGTTTGCCAATGTTCTGCCGGCCAGCTATCAGGTTTTTGAATTCCAGCCATCCGGTTATGCCAGCGTTTCCGACGTGGACGGCGGCAACCCGGATCTCATCGGCAATATCACTCCGCTCACCGTGGTCCCCGGCCAGCATGTCACCGGACGCGACTTCGTGGATGTCCAGCTCGGCGCTATCAGCGGCTATGTCTATGTGGGAACCGCTCCGCTCGCGGGCGTGACCATCACCCTGCTCGACGCAAGCGGCAACCCGGTCGATGGGGATCCGAGCACGCCCGGCGTTCAAACCATCACCACGGTCACGGATGCGAACGGTTTCTATACCTTCACCGGAGTTACTCCCGGCACCTATCAGGTCGGACAAACCCGGCCGTTCGGCTATAACAACTTTGGTGATGCCGATGGGGGTAATTTGGATGTGGTCGGGGATGTGACCCCGGTCGTCGTGCTTCCCGGACAAACCAACACCGCTAACAACTTCATCCTGGCCCTCGACACCTGCCCGGACAACTGGGCCGAATGGAAGTTCCAGCACCCCGGCGAATCCGCGGGCGGCAACCCGGATGGCGACGCGTATGACAACTTCGCCGAATTCGCCTTTGCCATGCCATATGACAGCGGAGTGGGCAGCGATTGGCTCGACCACACCGCCTGGATTATCCGGCCGGACACGCACAACCCCGACCTCCTCGAAGGAGTGTTCGTCCGGCCCAAAGGTGCTCCGGGTAACGTGACCTACTCGCTGCAATACGCTGCCGCCCTCGGCAACCCGACCGTCTGGCAAACCAAGATCATACTGCCGTTGATGATCACCACCGAAGACAACGGCGACTGCACGGAAACCGTCACCATCCATGACCTTGAAACCCTCACCGAACTGACCGGCGGCGAAGGTTTCGTGCGCATCCAGGTGGACCTCGCAGAAGATCCCCAGGCGCAGCCTCCGGTGATCAACCACACGTCCTACACCGAAGTGGAAGGCTGGAAGGAAACCGCGCTCGCATCCTGCCGCACCTATAACAATCCATTGCTGCGCGAATCCGTCTTCACCGGCACGGTGGATGCCTCTAACGGAGTTAACGGCTCAACCCTCAACTTCACTAACAGTGCCGGCAGCGTGGATCTCGCCACCTTGCTCGCACCCGGAGTTTCCTACTATCTGGAAGTGACCGCCGGTGACAACGTGGGCCAGCGCTTCGATGTGGTCTCCGCCAGCGGCAGTGCCGTGACCCTGGCCACTGACAGCAGCGTGTGCCTCGGCACGCCGCCGTTCAATACGCTCACCGGCGCCTTGCCCGTCACCCTCGCCGGTGACAAGGTCATGCTCCGCCGCCACTGGACGCTGGGTGAATTGTTCCTGCCCGGCGGTTTCCATGCTTCTAACGATCCAGAACTTGCCGATCAGGTGCTGACCTTCGCCGAGGGTGTGTACACCACTTATTGGCTCGATAACAGCAGCGGCTCCGCCAAGTGGATGAAATTCGGCGAGGTCAACGACCAAGCAGGCACCGTGCTCGCCCCCGGCCACGGGATGTTTGTCAATAAACGCAGTGCCGCCACCTCGCTCCTGGCTTACGGCGAAGTGCGTGCCAACAACTTCGTGCGCCCGCTCTGCGCCGGCATGAATCTGGTCGGCGGCGGCTATCCGCTCGACCAAGCCGCCACCGGTGCCGCCAGTCGCCAGATGACTTTTGCCGCCGGCTTCCTGGGCACGCGTAATTTCAAGACCGCCGACTCGTTCTTCGTGTGGAAGGGCGATGCGAGTTCCGGGACCAGCGGCTATGACACCTACTACTTGCTCGACACCACCCCCATCATGCCCTTGTTGCAACGATGGGTGAAGGTGGGCGATGCGAACCTGAACCCAAGGGATGCCGCGAAGCTCATGCTGGGCGATGGCAGCGCCTTCATCCGGGTGCAAACCGACCTACACTCCTACTCCATGCCAAACCCGTGGAC
>JAPLUJ010000095.1:0-3056 GCA_026397695.1 Verrucomicrobiota bacterium
CGTGGCGGCCTCGCCGCGCCGTGACTGGCCTTGCGGCCTGAAAGGACACGGAGGAAGCGAATGGCTAAGCGCTTGGATTTTAGCGAATAAAGCTCCCTCCATTCGCACCGCCATCCGGCGGACAAGTGGGACGGCCGAGGCCGACCGTCCCTACCATTGAGGGAATTGAACTTGCTCGGCCATTCGACCCAAACGAGGTGGTTTGCTGAGTTCTGATGCTTCTTTCATCAGGCACGCGGAGCGGGACGCTCCGGGCACGGTCTGGAGCAGGAGGATAGCCGTCCCGGCTGTCTCGGACAACAGGGCGTCCCGCCTGTTGGAATTCCGCCACGGAGGTGAGACCCGGATCACCACCCGGCACTCGGGACGAGCGCCATCCGACGCAGCCGGGACGGCCGCGCTCCGCGCAGGCAAGCCACGGGGTGCGGTCAGAACATAGGTATGGCGGCTCATTGGCATGGCGAGTCTGGAGACTCGCGCTCCGGCGCAAGACACACAAGCGCAACTGGATTCCTGATGGTTTGTCTGACAAATGATCCTGCCTCCCCGTGGTTGACCGGTGGGCGGCGCGCGGTGTTTGAGGAGGCACGGTTTCCGTGCGGTGAAATGCTTGCGGAGGCAGAGCGCGGAGTGTCGGCGAATAAGCTTTACACAGGGTCGCGGCAAGCCTTCACTGGACCCGTTCCTTGGCAATAGGAAGCTTGGTATTCACGTCAACCGCAGCAGCAAGATCACATGCACCACACCACCCGCCGCCTCCGCTCCGCCAGTCCCGGCATTTTCGGGAAAGCCCTGATGATATTGTTAGTGGCCGTGATGCCGCTGGCTGCGGCAGACCCGCAACCCGCAGCCATCCTCAAGGACCTGCGGCGGGTTGCGGATTGGCAGTTGGCCAATCCCTCGAAACACCCGCTGCATGATTGGACCCAGGCACCGTTTTTCATGGGGCTCGAAAATCTCCATCAAGTGTCCGGCGACGCCCGCTACCTCGACGCACTCAAGCAGTTCGGCCAACAACTTGCCTTCGGCCCGGGTCCGCGCGTGACCCACGCCGATGACCATGCGGTGCTGCAGGCGTGGCTCAGCCTCTATCAATTGGACAAGGATCCGGCCAAACTGAAACCCGCTGTCGAGCACTTCGACCGGCTGCTTGCCGCGCTCGCCAAGGAGCCGCCGAAATCCATCTCCGGGGGCACCTTCACCTGGTGCTGGTGTGATGCGTTGTTCATGTCGCCTGCCGTTTGGGCACGCCTCTCACAGCTCACCGGCGATCCCAAATTCTTCGCCTGGGCGGACCGTGAATGGTGGACCACCACCGACGTGCTGTACGATCCCGCGCAGCACTTGTTCTATCGGTATAACCACTTTTTCACCAAGCGCACTCCCAGCGGCAGGAAAGTTTTCTGGGCACGCGGCAACGGCTGGGTCACCGGCGGCTTGATCCATGTGCTCAACCATCTTCCGGCCAATCATCCGTCGCGCGGGAAATACCTCGGGCTCTATCACGACATGATGTTCGCGCTGCAAAAGCTGCAGCATGCCGACGGGCTGTGGCGCACCAGCCTGCTCGATCCCGAGGGGCCGCAAGGTGAATCATCGGGATCGGCGTTTTTCGTTTACGCCATGGCCTGGGGCGTCAATCGCGGACTGCTTCCCGCCGCATCCTTCCGGCCGCAAATCATCAAAGGTTATCAGGCGCTGGCTAACAACATCCAGCCGTCCGGCATGCTCGGGTTCGTGCAAAAAATCGGCGACTCCCCGGACAAACAAGACACCGGTGCGAACTCGACCGAGGTCTATGGTTCCGGTGCCTTTCTGCTGGCGGGCTCGGAAATCATCCGCCTGCTGGATCCCACGAAGCGCCGCGACGGACTCGCCACCTTCACCGGCGTGACACTTCCTGATTGCTTCATGCCCGCCACCCCGCGCACGTTCGCCCGCTTCGTGCCCGAACGCTCGGACGATTTCGCCTGGGAGAATGATCTGGTGGCCTTTCGTGCCTACGGTCCGGCGTTGCGGCCCGGCTCCGAAAACAGCGGCATCGATTGCTGGTTCAAGCGCGTTGCCTATCCGATCATCGACAAGTGGTATATCGAAGACCGCCTCAAGCTGCCCTACGGGAATGTCTCAAAGTCATACCATCAGGACCATGGTGAAGGCTATGATAACTACAAAGTGGGCGATACCCGCGGTTGTGGCGGCATCTCGGTGTGGGCCGATGGCAAACTGCATAACTCGGAAACATTCGTGGCCCAACGGATGATAGAAAACACCCCGCAACGCGTCGCGTTCGAACTCGACTACGCCAGCAATTTGAACGGCAAAGTCCTGCGCGAAACCAAACGCATCACCCTCATCATGGGGCAACGCCTGTTCCAATGCGACGCGCGCTTCACCCTCGATGGCAAACCCGCCACGCTCGATGTCGCCATCGGCCTGATGCCGCAGGTCAAGGGCACCCAGGCGGTGTTTGCACCCGCCACCGGCACCCTGCAGTTATGGGAAACTCTCGATGGTCTGGGGCTCGGCACCGGCATCGTCATCGACCCCTCACGCGTGGTGAACATGCTCCACCACACCGACGCCGCCGGCCAAACCCAAGCGCTCTGTCTGGCCCGCACCGATGCGGGCGGCGGCATCCGCTGGTTTGCCGGCTTCGGCTGGGAAGGTCAGGGTGATATCACCTCCGCCGGAAAATGGACGGCCTATCTCAAGGACTTCGCCGCCAAGTTCATCGCAACTCCCTTTGCCGATCCTTCCCAAGACGCTTCCTTCAAAGTTCATGCGCTCGATGTGCCCGCTGAATAACAATTTCCTGGCAAGGCCATGCCTTCGGATCTGCCTGGCGCTCCTCACCCGGTTTCTAACATCAATGGGGCCGGGGAACGGCCGCAGCGGCATGCTGATGCTGCTGCTGATGACCGGCCTGTCTGCTGCGACGGATCCGTGGAAGGCGGCGACAGAATTGCTCAATGCCGGAAAATCCCAGAAGGCGGTCGAGGCATTTTCGCAACTCATCGGCCAGCAGGCCGATGACGCGCGCGGCTACATGGGCC
>JAPLUJ010000095.1:3089-4372 GCA_026397695.1 Verrucomicrobiota bacterium
GACGGGCGCGCCGACAGATGCGTGATGACGAGGGTGCGATTGCGGATTTTGACAAGACCATCGCATTGGATCCGCAGAATGCGGAGGCCTACAATCAACGTGCGCTTTCCTACAACGAGCAGAGACGGCGCGAACGCGCGATTCAGGATTTTGACCAGGCCATTGGGATGAATCCGGCCATGGCCATCTATCGTTACAACCGTGCGTCGGCCTGGAACGCTTTGAACCAACCTGACAAAGCCATGGCGGATTACGAAAAGGCCATCGAGTTGGATCCGAAGTCCGCCAAAAGCCATAACAACCTCGGATTTTTATTGGATACCCGTGGCGAGCACGATCAGGCAATCACCCATTACACCAAGGCGATCGAACTGCTCCCGAAATTCGTCATTTATTATAACAACCGTGGCAATGCCTTGCTGAGCAAAGGTGATTTTGGCAAGGCCATGGCGGACTTTGACAAGGCCATCGAACTGGACCCTCAATACTCCAAGGCGTACCGCAATCGCGCCGGTGCATGGCTCGTGCAGGGTGAGTTCGAGAAGGCTATTGCGGACAGTACGCGGTCTATCGAATTGGATCCGCAGGAGGCGCGATCCTATCGTACCCGCAGCGAGGCGAAGGAGGCGTTGGGCGACAGCATGGGTTCGACGGAAGATGCCCGCAGAGCTCTGATTTTGGGGCCCCAACCGCCTGTGGGGGTGGCGATTGCAGTGTCACCACAGATCATGGCTCGGGAGGAATTGACGCTCACGGCGCTGTTGCAAAAGGATCTGCCGGAAACCCGGACGCAACTCGCGGCGGTCCGTCATGATCACGCATTTGCGATCCTCAATAACCTGCGGTCGGATCCAGCTAAAGAAGCACTCGAGGAGGCTCTGGCTTATGCCAAATCGGCAACCATGCTGGAGCCGGATCATGCCGGACACTGGTTTCTAACGGGCCTGCTGTTTCGCAAACTGGCAGTGGTGGATGAGCGGGCCGCAACCATGGCGGAGCAGGCATTGCGGCAGGCAGTGGAGCTTGCCCCGGATCATGCGGCAAGCTGGCTGGAACTCGGCCTGATGATGGTCGATCAGAAGCGTGGCATGGAAGCCATGACGGCACTGGAAAACACCTTGGCGAGCGATCCCGCGCGCACCGCATCCATAGCGGCGGGACTGTTGTGCGCGATGTATGCACTGCATGACGAAGGTTGCCGCGGGGTCGACTTTTTTGAGGAGTTATATGCGAGCAACCCGGAGGTTCCGGCCTTGGGAATTGGCGTGGCGATCATGCTTGAT
>JAPLUJ010000430.1 GCA_026397695.1 Verrucomicrobiota bacterium
CCGCCCGGCCACCGGGTTTCAGCGTACGGACGATGTTGGCAAACAAGGCACCGACGTCCACCACGTCGTGCACCGCCATCAAACAGGCCGCCGCATCGTGACTCCCGTCCGCCCACGCCCCGCACTGGCACACATCCGCGCACACCCACGCCACCCGCGGGTCCTTGCCATGACGGGCTTGCGCCGCAGTTAGAAGCCGCGGGCTGGCATCCACCCCGGTATAACGGCCGACTCCCGCGTCTAACAACATCCTGACCAGCACGCCCTGGCCGCAGCACACATCGATGACCGCCTCGCCTGGCTGGGCATCCAGCAGCCGCAACGCAGCCGGAACTATCACATTCCGATGGTAATCGGAACCGGCCTCGCCAACCAGCTTGTCATACCATGCGGCCACTGGATCCCAGCCGCGCTCACCCACCGTCGCTTTCTCGTTAGATATGGATGGTCCGGGTTTCCGCCCACGCGGGTGCTGGATCGGACGGCGTGGCGTCGGCATGGTGGAGCGTATGCGGGGAACGAGATGTCCGACAAGTCCGGCGTGGCGCGAGGATTACCGTTCTTTCAAGCGTTCGACGTTGGCTCCCAGCATGAGGAGCTTCTCATCAATGTGTTCGTAGCCGCGGTCGATATGATAGAGGCGGATGATTTCCGTGGAACCTTTGGCGGTGAGAGCGGCAAGCACGAGGGCGGCGGACGCACGGAGATCCGAGGCCATCACGGGTGCGGCGGAAAGTTGCGGGATGCCGCGCACGACGGCCGTGCCATGGTCCACCTTGATATCGGCTCCCATGCGTTTGAGTTCGGCACAGTGCATGAAACGCTGCGGGAAAATCGTATCCTTGATGATGCTGACGTCCGGAGTGGTGGCAAGCAGAGCGGTCATCTGCGCCTGCATGTCGGTGGGGAAACCAGGATAGGGGGCCGTGACGAGATCGATACCGCGGGGGTGACCGTTGCGCTGCACGGTGCAGACGTCACCGGTTGCATTGAATTGGACGTGGTGGCCGGTTTGTTCGATGGCATCGGTGATGGCCTTGAGGTGATCGCGACAGACACGACGCAGGGTGACACCTTCCCCGGCAATCGCAGCGGCCACCATGAAGGTGCCAGCTTCGATGCGATCGGGAATCACGGTATGTTCGATGCCATGAAGTTCTGGCACGCCCTCTATCACAATGCGCCGGGTGCCGGCACCCTGGATGTTCGCTCCCATGGCATTGAGGAAATTCGCAAGGTCGAGGACTTCGGGTTCGGCGGCAGCGGATTCAATGATCGTCAGGCCCTCAGCTAAAGTGGCGGCCATCATCACGTTGCCGGTGGGTCCGTGGGTGCCGCAGAGGTTGATTTCCGCGCCATGCAGGCCGTCCTTGGCGGTGAGGGTGATATTGCCTCCTGCGAATTCGACATGCGCGCCGAGGGCTTCGAGGCCACGCAGGTGGAGATCGACCGGGCGATCACCGATGACGCAGCCGCCGGGGAGCGAGACAACGGCGCGGCCTTTGCGGGCAAGCAGCGGGCCCATCACGCAGATGGAGGCACGCATGCGACGGACCAATTCGTAGGGGGCTTGGTCAGAGATGTCCTCACAGGTGATGCGGACGGTACCCGAGGAGCGTTCAACGTCGGCCCCCAGCGCGCTGAGGATCTGGATCATATAATTGGTGTCCGAGACATCGGGCACATGGCGGATGATGCAGGGTTCCGGAGTCAGCAGGGAAGCGGCGAGAATGGGCAGGGAGGCGTTTTTTGAACCTGAAATATTGATCGAGCCTCGCAAGGTGACGCCGCCGTGAACGATGAGTTTGTCCATTGGAGAGATAGAGGATAGTGGATAGAGGATAGAGGATAGAAGATAGAAGATAGAAGATAGAAGATAGAAGATAGAAGATAGAAGATAGTGGATAGAAGATAGTGGATAGAGGGGCGGAGATCTACGATCTACGATCCCCGATCATTTACGGGTGCTTGGCGAAGGGGAAACGAGGGACCCCCGAGAGGTCGGTTTTCACTTCGATGTTGGTGAAAGAGGAAGCATGGAGGATTCCGGTGACCTGTGAAGCCTGATCATGACCGATTTCCAGAACCAGCCAAGCACCGGGTAGCAAATGGTGGCAGGCATGCGGGATGAAACGTCGGATCAAATCGAGTCCGTCCGCGCCACTGAAGAGGGCCAGCGGCGGTTCATGCGTCAGCTCGCGGGCGAGGGTGGCGCGTTCGGATTCCGGCACATAGGGGAGATTGGCGACGATGCCATCAAACGCGCCGGCGATGCCGCGGAAAAGGTCGCTTTGGACGAAGTGGACATTGCCGGTTGCCAGCCGTGCGGCGTTTTCCCGGGCTAGTGCGAGGGCGTCTGGAGAAACATCGGCTAGGGTGACATCCCACATGGGGTGTTCGGCGGCGAGCGTGAGACCGAGCACACCGGAGCCGCAGCCCATGTCGAGGACGCGCAGGTTGGGCGGCAAGTCCCACGAGAGGATCCACTCGGCGAGTTCCTCGGTTTCGGGGCGGGGGATCAAGGCGCGATGGTCGATTTTGAATTCACGGTGGTGAAATCCCACGCTGCCTAGCAGGTGTTGGAGTGGGATGCCCATGCCGCGTTGCTTGAGGGTTTCACGCAGCGGTGCCAGGTCGGCCTCCTCGAGAACGCGGTCGAATTGCAGGTACAAATCCATGCGCGTGCACCCGAGTTGCCGGGCTACCAGCAATTGCATGTTCCGGCGGGCGTCATCGATGCCGCGTTTTTCAAGATAGCGGGTGCCGCCATTGATGGTATCCAAGACCGTGTTCATGCTTCAGAACGGCCAGACTGATCCCGCCGCGCCGCCGTGCCAAGACCTATGATATGAATCAGCGGCATGAGGTTGCGCACCGGTTTTCAGTCAGGGTCCTTGTGAAGTTCCTCGTTCCATCGAAACAGTTCGCAGCCGTCGATGCGATCCACGGAGGGAATCAGTTGGGTGATCAGGTGCTTGGGCTCGATCGTATGCCTCGTCACATAGAGGGTATTGGGCGGGGCCATTTGTTGGACATGGGCCGCCATATCGATGGCATGGCTGGCGATCTCCTCCATTTCCAGCGCTTCGTCAAACAGCACGTAACCCGCGTTGATTCCGCACCTGACCCTGAACTCATGCCCGAAGCGGTTTTGCTCCTGATTGAAATTTCCCAACTGGAGAATGACCTTCTTCGCCGTGGTAAAAGCGTCGTTGAATGAATTAAAGCAAACCATCACGCCATCCGGCGTCCAACTCGCCTTGAGCATATTATTTTCCTTGAGGATCTGGTGGATGAATTCCTTGTATTTCTTGAAATACACAGCGATTGAGGCTTGGTCCTTTTTTGCCTTCATCTTCGCCGAATCCACCACATCGATCGATAAAAAGACCAATTCCCGGCCGAAATGGTCGAGTTCCGCTTTCAGCCTGACGATTTTGCCCTGCAGTCTTTCCAGTCTTGATTTCCGGTAGCGGGAAAAATGCCGCGTCAACCGGCGGATCTTGATGGAAAATCCGGAGTCCGCCCTGTCTAACTTGTCAGGCTTCCTGTCATGCAGCCTTTTGTTCATTGTTAGATAATTCAAACAATAGATGTACACCAACTGTTTTCTGGTGGCATAATTCAACAGGAGTTTCAGCAGAAACCCGGTGCCTATGATCAACCCGTTGGTCAGGCTGTAGCCCTTGACCACGGTCGGCATGACGGATTCGACAAGGTTGCCCATTTGCATGCTCAACGACAGGATGTGGACCATCCAACTGGACTTGCTGATATCATCGAACAGCGGGAGAATGATCCCCGCGACGCCCAGAGCCATCGTCAGCGTGACCGCAAACGAGAGGGTTCTCAGGACAAGAAGGAGGAACTTGTGCATCACTCAATGCGTGGTAATGTGGATTACTTGTTTGAGGGATTTATCCCAAGAAAGCAACTCCGTTGTGAGCATGGCGTGCCGGACCGCATTCCTGCGGCAGGGTCGCAAACGCACCACCCCGGAGTTTTGGCATGGAATGCCGCTGGGATTCTGATTTCCAACGGCGCGACGGTGATTGGCCGCCGCGCCCATGTTGAACTGGTTACTTTTTCTTGGCGGACTTATGGGTGGTTTTTTTGGCGGCCTTTTTGGCGGCCTTTTTGGCGGCTGGTTTGGCCGGGGCTGCCTTGGCCGCCTTGGCTTCCTCGATGGCGGCTTGAGCGGCGGCGAGGCGCGCGACCGGCACGCGGAAGGGCGAGCAAGACACGTAGTTGAGGCCGAGTTTGTGGCAGAACTTCACGGAATCCGGATCGCCACCGTGTTCGCCGCAGATGCCGAGTTTGATATTCGGGCGGGTACTGCGGCCTTTGGTGACGGCCATTTCCATGAGTTGGCCGACGCCGGTGACATCGAGGGAGGCGAAGGGGTTCTTGGTGAACACTTCGTTCTCGACGTAGGGCATCAGGAAGGAACCCATGTCATCACGACTGATACCCAATGCGGTCTGGGTGAGGTCGTTGGTGCCGAAGCTGAAGAATTCGGCACCCTTGGCGATTTCGTCGGCGGTGAGGGCACCGCGCGGAACTTCAATCATGGTGCCAACCTGATAGTCGAAGGTGACTTTCTTTTCGGCCATGACTTCCTTGGCAACGCGGTGGACAATTTCGGCCTGGAGGTCGAATTCTTTCTGATAGCCGACGAGCGGGATCATGACTTCCGGTTTGACCGGGATTTTTTTCTTCACCACCTCGGCGGCGGCTTCGAAGACCGCGCGCGCCTGCATTTCGGTGATTTCCGGATAGGCAATGCCGAGGCGGCAGCCGCGGTGACCTAACATCGGGTTGAACTCGTGGAGTTCGGCGACGCGCTGGATGATGGTTTCCACCTTGACGCCGATCTTATCCGCGAGATTGATCTGCAACTCCATGGTGTGGGGCAGGAACTCGTGGAGCGGCGGATCCAGCAGGCGGATGGTGGCCGGGAATCCTTTCAGAGCGGTGAAGATGCCGATGAAGTCCGCGCGCTGATAGGGCAGCAGTTTGGCGAGGGCGGCCTTGCGGGTTGCAACGGATTTGGCGAGGATCATTTGGCGCATGGCGTCGATGCGATCGCCTTCGAAGAACATGTGTTCGGTGCGAGTGAGACCGATGCCGGTCGCTCCGAATGCCATCGCGATGCGGGTTTGTTCCGGGGTATCGGCGTTGGTGCGCACGGCCAACCGGGTGGCTTGCGAGCACCATTCCATGAGTTGGAGGAAACTCTTGAACTTCTCGGTTTTCATGGCGGCCTTGTCGCCGGAGACGATGCCGGTGATGATTTCCGAAGGCGCGGTCTTGATGCGGCCGCCGTAAACGATGCCGGAGGTGCCGTCGATGGAAAGGTAGTCGCCTTCCTTGAAGGTCTGGCCGGAAGCGGTGACGGTGAGTTTATCGTAGTCGATCCCGATGGCGGAGGCACCGCAAATGCAGACCTTGCCCATCTGACGGGCGACCAGAGCGGCGTGCGAGGAGACACCGCCCTTGGCGGTGAGGATGCCCTCGGCGGCAATCATGCCGCGGAGGTCTTCCGGGCTGGTTTCGTTACGCACTAACAGTACTTTCTCACCCTTGGCTTCGGCGGCTGCGGCGCGATCAGCGTTCAGATAGATTTTTCCGGATGCGGCACCCGGGCCGGCGGGCAAACCCTTGGCGAGTGCCTTGGCTTTCTTGACTTCTGCCAGATCGAAGATCGGGGCGAGGAGTTGGTCGAGTTGATCGGCCGGGTTGCGGAGCACGGCGGTCTTCCAATCGATGAGTTTCTCCTGGAACATGTCCATGGAGAACTTGAGGGCGGCGGCGGCAGTGCGTTTGCCGTTGCGGGTTTGGAGCATGAAGAGTTTGCCATCCTGAATGGTGAACTCGACGTCCTGCACGTCCTTGAAATGTTTCTCCAGGGTGGCACGCACCTTGAGCAACTCGGCGTAGCTTTTGGGCATCTGCTTTTTGAGTTCGGCCACGGGCTCGGGGGTACGGACACCGGCGACGACGTCTTCGCCTTGCGCGTTGATGAGGAATTCGCCGTAGAATTCGTTGGCCCCGTTGGCCGGGTTGCGGGTGAAGGCGACGCCGGAGCCTGAGTTATTGCCCGTGTTGCCGTACACCATGGCCTGCACATTCACGGCGGTGCCCCAATCGGCGGGGATGTTATATTTGCGTCGATAGACGATCGCGCGGTCATTCATCCAGGAGCCGAAGACGGCACCGGCGGCACCGCGCAGTTGTTCCCACGGATCGTTGGGAAAGATCTTGCCGGTGCGCTCCTTGACGAGTGCCTTGAAGCGCTTGACGAGTTCCTGTTGGTCGGCAGCGGTGAGGTCGGAATCGAGGATGTCCTTGCCATAGGTTGCGTGTTTGTATTCTTCGATCACCACTTCGAAGGGTTCGTGGTCTTCGCCTTCTTCTTTTTGCAAGCCGAGCACGACGTCACCATACATCTGGATGAAGCGGCGGTAGCAATCCCAGGCGAAGCGCGGGTTCTTGGTGGCGTTGGCGAGGGCGAGGACGGTTTGGTCGTTGAGACCGAGGTTGAGGATGGTGTCCATCATGCCGGGCATCGAGTCACGAGCCCCGGAGCGCACGGCCACCAGCAGCGGCATGGCCTTGGCATCGCCGAACTTGCAGCCCATTATTTTCTCCATGTTTTTGACACCGGCTTCCATTTGGCCCTGAAGCTGGGCGGGATAGCTCCTACGGTTGGCGTAGTAGTAGGTACAGACCTCGGTGGTGATGGTGAATCCCGGAGGCACGGGCAGATTGATGCGGGTCATTTCGGCAAGGTTGGCACCCTTGCCGCCGAGGAGTGGCTTCATGCTGCCGTCGCCATCGGCCTTGCCGGCACCCCAAGTGTAAACGTATTTCATTTTTTGGTTGGGCGCGGATTTCTTCGTCTTCTTGTGAGTAGTCATCGTGGTGGTTGATATTGTGTTGTGAACATGGAACGCCGGATGCACGGAAATCATCAAATCGTGTTGGTTGATATAGTGTTGTGAACATGCAACGCCGGTTGAACGGGAATCACATGATCCTCGCTGTCCGGCGAAATGCGCGGCAGGCTATGCGGAGCGGAAGTTGCGTGTCAATGAACCAGATGCGGAAAATTCGCGTTTTCAAAACCGGTGGGTAAGCAGGTCGCCACGGCGAATGCTGGATTTGAGCTGCCACTAGTCGCAGGCATCAGATGAAACCGGGGCAGCGCTGCTCGCAGATGGCAGCAGTATGGACCGGCAGAGAACGTCTCGCCCTGCCTGTTACGCTTTCGTCTCGTCCTGCATCCGCATGCAGGTCCGCAGTTGCTCCTTCTCCGCCTGTCCGAATGCCAGAAAAGCGGCTGAAGAAGAGTTGAGAGAGGAGTTGGGCTATAAAGCAGGTAAGTTGGAAAGAGTTGGAAA
>JAPLUJ010000195.1 GCA_026397695.1 Verrucomicrobiota bacterium
GAACAACCCATCCCACCATGAATCAATTCCTGTCCCTCGTTGTTGTCGCGCTCTTCGTTGCACTGGCATCCGCCCAGACCCCGGCACTCGCCCCCGCCCAACAGGCCGAGGTCCTCTATCGTCAAGGTCTCGCCGCCGAAAAGGCGGGCGATCCCGCTGCCGCTCATAATGCCTACGCGGCGGCGCTCAAGGCGGATCCCAACCACGCCAATGCCCGCTACAGCCTCGGCCAGTTGAAACTCAATGCGGGGACCATCGCCGCGAAAGGTTACGAAGCGAAATTCGGCGCGGTCATGATCCCTGAATTCAGACTGGACGCGGCGTCACTCCAGGAATCCCTGGATGCCCTGCGCGTGATCATCGAAAAACAATCGAACCAGGCAGTGATTCCCAATTTTATCATCCAGGATCCGAAAAACCAACTCGCCGCCGCCAAAATCACCCTCAACCTGAAAAAACTGCCGGCCAAAGGCGTGATGCAATATCTAATGGAACAAGCCGGTGCCAAGGCCCGCTATGACCCACACGCTATCGTCATCTCGCCAACGTCGAAGTGATTTTACATCCCGCAGGCAACAACGTGTGAAAATAGATTGGATGAATGCCGCCGCCGTGCCCGCATCGATTCCTGCCGTTGCGCCCGAGTGTATTGCGCTGTTTGACCTGGACGGCACCTTGATCGCATGGGATTGCCAGTTGTTATTCCGGCATTTCATGGTGCGCCAACACCCTTGGCGCGGGATTTTCCTGCCGCTGTTTCTCGCCATGATTCCTTTTGCAGGATGGCTGGGCATCACCCGGATGAAACGGGTTTTCCTGAGCTATCTCTGGCGCATCGATCCCGGTACCCTCGCGGATTATGCCCGTGACTTCGCCCGCTCCCTCATGCCGGCCATCTATCCGGAACTGCGGGACAAACTTGATCGCCACCGTGCCGCCGGGCATTGCCTGATCCTCACCTCCGCCAGTCCGGAGTTCTATGTCACGGCAATCGGGAGGGCCCTGGGATTCGACCTCGCCCTCGGCACACCCGTGCAAACCGGCCCGCTGTTCCCGCAATTGGCGAACCACAAGGGCGCGGCCAAGGTTGCTAGATTGTTAGAGGTGCTGCCTGCGGCGTATTTTGACCACGGCAAACTCCGCCATGGCCATGGCTACACCGACAGCCGTGCGGACCTGCCACTGCTCGCGTTGTGTGATTCCGCCACCGTGGTGAACCCGTCGCCCGGGCTCGCCGCCCTCGCGGAACAATCCGGTTGGGAAATCGTGCGTCCCGCACGTCCATGGAAAACCCGCGTCGGATTCGCCGTGCGGGTCCTTGCGTTGCTCACCGGTCTTCATCCGGATCCCGCCGGTTTGGCACGCAAGGATTAGATAGAGCATGTGCAGAGCAAACGCGTTATAGGCGAACGGTTATTCGACGACGGGCGGGTTGTATCGCGACGAGTCGTCTTGAGTTGTGACATTCTGGCTGTTAGGTTATAAATGCAGGCACCCGGTCCAAGGGTCGGTGCCGAGGTGAGTTTGGAAAGTGATCCCAAGCGGGCAATTGCGGCATAAATGCGCGTGTGTTACCGCAAGGGATTGCAATCCGGCGCGAACCCGCTTTATTTCGCCCCGCCATGAGCTCATCCACCACCCACGCCGCGCTTCAGAAATGGGTTGCCGAAATCACCGCTCTGTGCACGCCCGAGGCCGACGAGTGGTGCGATGGCTCCCAAGCCGAATGGGACCGTCTCGCGCGTACGTGGTGGTCAACATGCACATCATGTGTCACATCCGCCAACGCGAGTTGCTTGCCGCACGTTTTTAATGATTCCATTCCTCCTCATTTCATATATCATACCCCACGCATGAAGACACATTCACACACCGTTCACGGCAGCCTGCTTGCCCTGTTCTCCCTGTCGGCCACTCTGCTTGCGGAGGTTCCCGCATACAAGATGGACAAATCGTTCGGCCAGAATGAAATCAAGGCCCCCCCTGTCTGCGTTGCCATGGACGCCAAAGACCAGCTCCACGTGTTGCTCGATGACGGCACCGTGGCACTCTACGATACCAGCGGCAAGGCAACCGGAAGTTTCAAGGCGGACATGAAACCCATGCCGACCACCATGGCCGTGGCGGACGGCAAGATCTATCTGATAGGCACGGTGCTGACCGAGAAAATCCGCGACGTCCAGGGCAAGAAAATCAAGACGGTGGCACCCGGCGGGATCCATTGCTGTGTGTACAGCGCGACCGGCACCAAGGAAGCCGAGATCAAACTTCCGGAAGCGCTGTCCGCCACCGACGCGCATTTCATCGGCAAGGAACTCGCCATCGCGGATTTCAACAAGGGGCAGATCCTTTTCTATCAGCCGGCTGACAACGAATGGAAAGTCACCCGCAAAATCGACAAGGTGTTCCGCCTGTGCTGCGGCATCTTTGATTTCTATCCGGGCACGGATGCCAACTCGATCGTGGTGGCCAACCTCGGCGCATTCAAGGTGCAGATCTATACCGCAGGCAAGAAAGGCCTCGAGTTCGGTGCCCGCGGTGAGAAGGAAGCGGAGTTTCACGGTTGCTGCAACCCGGTCAACGTGGCCTGCCTCGCCGACGGATCCATCGTGACTATACAGCGGGCAAGAAAGGCCTCGAGTTCGGCGCCCGCGGTGAGAAGGAAGCGGAGTTCCACGGTTGTTGCAACCCGGTCAACGTGGCCTGCCTCGCCGACGGCTCCATCGTGACGGTGGAAAAATCCCCGACCCGCGTGAAGATCTACGACAAGGAGGGAAAAACCGAAAAACCGGTCACCGGCCTGGGTGAACTGGTTGAGGGATGCAGCACGATTCCTATCGCCGTGGACAGCATGGGCGCGCTCTATCTGGCGTCCGCCACGAAGAACTGCATCGTCAAGTGCGTGCCTGGCGTGGCGGATCCTGCCGCACCTGAAAAGGCCGCACCGGCAAAAGCCGAAGCCGCACCCGCTGCTGATGGCGGCGTGTCATTAGAAATCAAAATCAAGTGAGGCGAGTTTGTTACACGGCATTGCTGCTGCTGTTGGCATGGATTCCACCAGCGGCGGGTGGCGAACCGGTGCCCGCCGATCGGGAAACCGCGCTGCCGTCCGCACGCCCGGAGGTTTCTAACAAGGAAGCTCCCGCGCCGCTGGTGCTCAAGATCGCCGTCAATGACATATATTGCCGCAAAACCGCCTGCGATTGCCTCGGCGACATCGCCACGCGCACCTACGACACCCTGCTCGCGGAACTGAAGAGCAAATATCACATCACCCTCGAGTTCACCTATTTCATGGAGGTCTTCGACCTGCAAAAGGCGGTGACCACCAAACAGTTCGACGGCTTCCTGTGCAAGCCGTGGACGGTGCTGCAGCATGCCGATAAATCGAACGCGCGGTTCAAGCGGGTGGCGGATATCCTGGACCCGGCAAACCAGGCGTTGATGAGCGGGGTGTTCCTCACCCTGGCCGGGTCGCCGCTGCGCACGCTGGCCGGTGTTCAGGGCAAACGCATCGCCCTTGGTCAGACCGATTCCTACGAAAAGCACCAGGCTCCCTTGCAAATGCTGGCAGCGAAAAAAATCACGCCGTCCGAACAATTGTTGTTTTCAAGCTGCAGTGAAAACCTCAGCGCCCTGATGGACGGCAAGGTCGATGCGGCGGTGGTTTCGAGTTATGCCCTAACGGCCAGTTGCGCGGTGGATTTTGCCAAGCCCGAACAATTCAGGACCCTGGCGGAAACGGCAAAGATGCCGTTGACCTCGCTGTTGTTGGATTTGCAACGGGTGCCTCTAACAGATGCCGCGCGGTTGCAGCAGGCGTTGCTGCAACTCTCCGGGGACAAGGCGCCGCAGGATTTGTTAGGAAAGGGCTTTGTCCCGCCGGTTTCCTGGCAACCGGTATTCTCATCCGCATCACGATGAACCCGGACCGGCGCAAATTCATCCGCTGCGGCGGGCAACTCATCGGGGCTTCGGTGCTGGGTGCCGCAGCCTGGCGGGTTTTCTCCGGCGGCGACCCTGCGGCCGTGTTCTCACAACCGAAGGGCCCCTATGTCTGGCGCATCAACCCGGACAAATGCACGTTTTGCGGGCGGTGCGAAACCGCATGTGTTAGAAAACCCTCGGCGGTCAAGGCGGTCAATGATCAGAAGAAATGCTCTTACTGTGTGGCCTGTTACGGGCATCTTGCGGATCTGCGTGTTTCATCGGAGATGATTCAAGGCAAGGGCGTGCGGGTTTGTCCCTATGACGCGGTGCGGCGCGAGGAATTTTCCGGCGGCAAGGACGGTTATCACATCTATACGATTGATGATGCCAAGTGTACCGCCTGCTGCAAGTGCGCCAAGCGCTGCAACCAACTCGGGACCAAGTCGATGTTCCTGATCATCCGTCCGGATTTGTGCATTGGCTGCAACCGCTGTGCGATTGCCGCGGTTTGCCCGGATGATGCCATCGAGTGGGCGCATTCCTATCCGGAGGATGATTTCCGCGGGTTCTATGAATTGGAAAACCTGCCTGCGGACGGAGGTGGCGCGGCGGAGTCATGAATCTAACAATGATGAAGCGCCGTGCGTTGCTGATACTCTGCCTGTGGCTGGCGATGTGGCAATGGATGCCCGCCGGGCCTGACGAGTCCGCGCCCGGGTGTTTCAAAATCCCGAGCGCCGAGGATATCAGTTCCAACGAGGGAATTGCCACCTGGCGGGAACAATACAGCCCGCGTCAGTATCTCCCGGAGGCCGACGCATGGAGATGGGCGGACATCGGGATGCTGGCCGCAATTATGTTAGCAGGTGGGGTGATGGTGTGGCGACACGTGCATTTCAGCCGCTTGTGGATTCCGGGAGGGCTCGCCCTGCTCTACTTCGGGTTGGTGCGCGGCGGGTGTATTTGTCCGGTCGGGTCGGTGGCTAACATGGCGATCGGCCTGCAGCATCCGGAGATGATCGGGGTGAGCACCGGCGTGATGTTTTTACTGCCCTTGGGGGTGGCGTTCCTCATGGGCCGGGTGTTTTGCGTGGCAGGCTGCCCGCTCGGGGCGCTGCAGGATCTGCTAGGCGGCAAACGCACGCGACCCATCGCGGCGCTGCCGCAGCGGTGGTTGCGGGTTTTGCCGGTGCTGCCGGTGCTGGTTCTCATCGCCACGGCGTGGCTGGCGCTGCGCGGCGCGTGTTTTCTCGTCTGCCTGCTGGATCCCTACAAGACCGTGTTCTTTTTCGGCTGCGGGTGGATTCAGAGGGCCGCCCACTGGATGCACGGCGGCTTGGTTGAACCGGGAGTGTTATGGGTCGGCGACCTAACGGCCTGGGCGATCTTCGCGGGCGCGGTGCTGTTAGGGCTCCGGCTCTATCGTCCGTTCTGCCGCTTGGTGTGTCCTTATGGCGTGTTGCTGGGTGGGTTTGCGCTGGTGGCCATGAAGCGCCGGCGGATTGAACAAAGCCAGTGTGTGCAGTGTGGAGTTTGCGAGAAACAATGCCCGGTGCAGGCCATCGTGCGCGACCCGCAATCCCGCGAGTTCCGCATCTCGGCATATCATTGCATCCAGTGCAACCGCTGCTCATCGGTCTGCCGGAAAAGCGGGATTTCCTGAGGCGTCGCCGACTTTCAGCAGCTAGCCAGACCCCGAAATCAGGAGCCGATCCAAGGTTGACGCATCAATCGATGGATCACACGTCCGCCTGGGTCCGATCCCGGCCAGCCACAATTTTGTTCAAATTGATTTGAACAATCGGAATTCGCCGCTATCATACTCATCCATGCAGCCTGCGTCGGACCGCTCGTCGCACGACCTCGACCCCTTGGAGCGCCAAGTGGTGGCCGTATTTGTGGATGGCGTGCGCGTTCTGGGGTTGCCACGTTCGATTGGAGAAATCTACGGGCTGTTGTTTATTTCACGGTCGCCTTTGTCGCTGGACGATCTGGTCTTGCGGCTCAACATCAGCAAAGGGTCGGCCAGCCAGGGATTGCGGCTGCTCAAAAGCCTAGGAGCCGTCATAGAGGCCAATGGCAGCAGCGGCGGAACCGAAAGACGCACCTACTACGAGCCGGCAGTGGAACTCAAGCGGCTCGTCGGCGGCTTTATCCGCGAACAAATCCGCCCGCACTTGGAGAGCGGGAAAACCAAGATCAACCAACTGGTGGCGCGCGTTCGCGAAGTGGAGGATGCCGAAACCAGGAAATTTCTGAGCGAACGCGTGGATCGCCTCGGTCACTGGATGCGCAGCGGCGGGAAAATCCTGCCCATTCTACAAAAAATTCTCGGCCAATGACTGCACCATCCCTCACATTTCCGGAATGGTTCTGCGTGCGCACGCAGACGAAGCGCGAACACATTGCCGCCGGTCACCTGCGGGAAGTGGAGGGTGTGGAGGTGTTCTGCCCGCGGCTGCGCTACCGCAAGGCCACCCGCCGTGGTAAAATCTGGTGGGTGGAACCGCTCTTTCCCGGTTATCTTCTCGCCAAATTCACCCTTGCCGAAATGGAGCGGGCGGTGACCTTTTGCCAAGGCGTGCGCGGCCTCGTGCGCTTCGGGTCGGTCATCCCCGCTGTGCCCGATGCCTTCGTGCAAACGCTGCGCCAGGAAGTCCGCAACCGCTCCGAGGACGATGAGGAATTGTTTGCCGTGTCGCCGGTCATCGAAATCGGCGACGAAGTGGAAATCGCCCACGGCCCGCTCCAAGGCATGCGCGGCACCGTCGTCGCCATCGCCCCAGCCACCGAACGCGTCAAAATCCTGCTCGAATTCCTCGGCCAACCGCAAGCGGTCAACGTGGATTTGTTTTCCCTCCTCCTGCCCAGACGGCCCATCCCCTGAAATATCACTGCTTTCCCATGATTTCCTTACCTGTTTCATTTGTTGCCGATTGAACTCTCGCAGCCACCGACCGTTGGGGCTGCGGGCCAGCCGCGCTTCTAACGGCACATTGCACCCCACTTGCTCCATGACTAGGTTTCTTTCCCGGGCGGAAAGTTCGACCAAGGGCGGTAGCGTCGCACGAAACACCCACTACCTCCGGATCCTTGATTCCTGACTCCGCCACGGACCTGCTGATCATCGGCGCGGGGTTCTATCAGGTGAATGACTACCGCATTCTTTTCGCACGAGCACACTATCATTCTTGATTTTCAGGCCCATGAAAAAACTCTTCATTTCCGGTCACGGCGGCATGGTAGGCTCCGCCCTCGTCAGGGAAGCCACCAAACGCGGCGGCTTCCATGTCCTCACCGCCACCCGCGGGCAACTCGACCTTTGTGACCAGCACGCGGTCTTCAAGCACCTCGCATCCGCTAGACCGGACATTGTCATCATCGCTGCGGCCAAGGTCGGCGGCATTCATGCGAACTCCACCTATCCGGCGGATTTCATCTACCAGAATCTCACCATCGCCGCCAACCTCGTGGAAGGCAGCCGGCGCGCCGGGGTGCCGCGCGTGTTGTTCCTCGGATCATCCTGCATCTATCCGAAAATGGCGCCGCAGCCGATGCCCGAGGATTGCCTGCTGAGTTCACCATTGGAACCCTCCAACGAAGCCTATGCCATCGCGAAAATCGCCGGCCTCAAGCTCTGTCAGCACTACCGCGCCCAGCACGGCCTGATCTATCACAGCGCCATGCCCACCAACCTCTACGGCCCCGGCGACAACTACCACCCGCTCAACTCCCACGTCATCCCCGCCCTCCTCCGCCGTTTCCACGATGCCACTCAACGCGGCGACGCCGCGGTCACGATCTGGGGCACCGGCACACCCCGCCGCGAGTTCCTCCATGTGGACGATCTCGCCCGCGCTTGCTATCACCTGTTAGAAATAGACCATCCGCCGGACTGGGTGAACGTCGGCACCGGCGAGGATCTCACGATTGCCGAGCTCGCCGGACTCGTCGCCC
>JAPLUJ010000423.1 GCA_026397695.1 Verrucomicrobiota bacterium
TAAGAACTTCCCGATGAATCGCCTCCCCTTCCCACCGGTCCGGCCACCAGTTTTTGCAACGGCCTTCACCACACAAACCATTTCCTAGCAGTTGAATATTTTCGACATTCTTTTCTCATCGAACCGCAGGCTCACAGAGGAGCACGTCACAGGGTTTCTCAGCTGGCTGCTTGATCCAACCCAAACCCATGGGGCGGGAACGGTTTTTCTTGAACGCGTCTTTAAAGCCAGCGTGCTAAAGACGCATCCCGCACCAAATTTCTTCTCTGATTGGTTGAACCCCCATACCGTCGCTTATCGTGAGGTGAAGACCGCGGTTGAAACGATGACTGAGCGTGAAGTGGTGACAACCTTGGGCAAAAAACGGTCAATCGACATAGTCTTGTATTTTTGGCGTATTGACTCGAACGGTGACCGGAAAAGGGAATATGTAGTGGCAGTGGAAAACAAGATCCGGAATGAATCCATCACGGACGACAATCAACTATCCGACGAACTTGAGGGGCTCAGGGTGTTGTATGAAAAAGTCCCGATTTCAATGCTTCTCCTGACACCCTCAAAAACTGATAAATCGCCAAATTGTTTTTTGAAGCTGCCAAAGGATGATGTCAACAGGCATTTCCACCTCGGCTGGAAGGGCAAGGACTCCATTACCGAAATACTCCAAAATGTGTTGAAGGATGAGGCGATTGGCGAAATCTCCCCAATATCCTCTGAGGTGAAATTATGTCTTCGCTCATTTATATCATACGCTCTTCACGATTTCACCTCACGGAAAACACAACCGTCTTTCGGGGCCATAGGCAGGAATTATGATGACACGGTAACAGGCTTTGACAATCTCCGTGCTTTGATCGTTGCCGATCCTGATTTAATGGTTGGCTACCTTGGTGGTCTTAATGAGCTGAGGAGGGATGTTGAAGAAAATCTCGATCATTTACTCAACAATCGGATTTACAAAATTGTCAAGGAATTGGATGCGAACAAGCACACCCGGAAGAACTGGATACCGATCAAGGAGTTTTGCGATATCATCAATGTCGCCACAACCCATCAGCCTGAACAGGTCATGGAATGACCATTGCCCTATGGCGGGGCCGATCCATGACTTGACGACTTCAAGGACGAAGAAGCCATGCCCGGCCAGCATCCGGGTTGGCCGGATTGTCTCGCCAAGCCGCGTGACGGTTAGTAGTTTTTCCGCGTGACAAGAATTCGCAGGCAACCGCAACCCGAACCTCTGGAGGCCCTTGCCAGGCAGGCGAAGGACTACGCCCTGCACATGATGCGAACCACCGGTTCCGTTCCCCCGACCGTGATCGCCGATACCGACGAGGGATACGTCTTCTGCATGCCATCGGCGTTGGCGGACGAGACCGACAAGGACCGCTACGCCGAGATGGCGAAGCTCATGGCGGTCGCCTACAGGGCGCGGGCTTTGGTGATGATCGTGGAGTCATGGGTGAGACTGCCCGATGCAACAGGACACCTCGACCCGGACGTCCGGCCCTCGCAGGCTGCCGACAGGAAGGAAATGGTAGCCCTCCTCCTTGAGGATCGTTCTGTTTCCGCTACCAGTCTGATACCTAAGAGGCCCATCGACATTGTAGGCAACATGAGGCCTCGCATTTTCCGTCGATTCAGAATACGGCCCCGAAGTGAAAAGTGGCGGGGATCGGCTGGCCGGCGTCGTCACAGGTGGCTTGCTGGGCTTGGAGGAATTCCTTGTAACCGGTGACGGCGGCGCAGCGGCGGCTCGGTCGGATGATGCCCTTGGCCAAGGCCGCGGCCTCCGAACAGCGCGAGGTGGATGATGGTTTCCCCGACTCGCAACGCGGCACCGTGTCCCCAGCGGAAGCGCAGGCGGTGGTCGCTGCCATCTCACATCCATCCCCGCTTTCCTTTACCCGTCCGCGCCATGGTGGCGCGCCAACACATCAACATGCCCCGCGAAACTCCCGAAACCCCAGAAACCCCAGAAACCGTCGATACGGGGCGTGGATCGGCGACGGCGCTGGAGGCGGTTCGGGTTGTTTTACGCGCTGCCACTGGCTGAAACCAGCGCGCGCCCGACCAGACTCAACGTCCGAATCAGGTTGTGGCATACTTCGGACATGAACCGGCTGCCTCCTACCTTCGAGCATTACTGCCAGGCCAAGCTGCATCATTCGGAGGCTCATGGATACCGTTTGACGGATGCCGGTGGGTTCATCGCCGATCTGAATAGCTCCAGTCTCCACGGTGGAGACTGCACGTTACCCCTCAACGAAGGGCAGATCCGGCCCCTCCTGGCTGTGGTCCCCAAAGCAAACCAGGTGGAGTGCTGGAACAAAATCCTGGAAACCCATGACGTCAGCGACCTGACCGGCCCGATGGTCGAAAAGGCGGCGAAGGCGTACGTCAGGAAGGAGGGGCTGGAGTCGACAAAGAAACCAAAGCTGCGGAAGCCGGACGTTTGGGCGAAGGCGATCCGCGGGGTCGTCAGTCTTCAGGCCGTGATCCAGAAGCTTCCGAATCCCGATCGATTCAACCCGCTGATTCAAGACATCCTGGTGTTGCTCAAGGGCGGGATGGCCGGGGACAAAGTGGTTGAGGTGCAGGCCGTTGCGGTCGAGCCGGAAACCACGATTGTTGATGGAACCACCGCGCCGGAAATCCCGGACCAGGTGCCGGTCGCGGCCTCCAGTGAAATCACGACTCCCCCCGGACGGAAGGCCAATGTCAGGAAGGTCAGAAAGCAGACCGTGAAGGTGGCGGGCGTCGAGCCTCCGCCTTCTCTCCCTGCCGGCGAACAACAAACCATCTGAAGAAGTGTATTGAATGTGGATTCAGTGAAGAACGGCGGACAGCAAGCCGGGGGGCGGATCCAGCGGATCCCAAAGAGCCAACACGGCCCGCTTCAAGTCATGGTCGGGCGCGATCCGATCCAAAAGTTGTTACCCCGATCCGGGAGTTTCGGGAGTTTGCGCGGGGGGTGTTCCCCCGATGAAGAAGCACAGGACGGCCCTCTGATCGGCCCGTTCCCGGTGGACGCATTGCCGCCGGTGGCGCGTGATCTTGTCCTGCAAACCGCAGCTGTCGGCCGGGTGTCGGTCGCGATGCCTGCCGCCGCCATACTCGGTGTCGGGGCGGCGGCTATCGGACGCGGTCTGCTCTTCGAAAACGATGTTGGAACGCTCGCCGGCAATCTGTTCGTGGCCTTGGTCGCGGCCAGCGGCACGGGCAAGAAGATGGTTTTCGACCGCTGCATGACTCCGTTCACTTCCCTGCACCATGAACTGGTTGACAGTTGGCAGCGGGAAACCCGGACACGGCTCCATCTCCGGCTCAAGGCCAAGCGGCGTGCCCTGAAAGAAGCCGAGGACGGTCATCGGGACGCGGATGACACCCCGGAAGCAACGGCCGCGGAGCAACGGGCGGTCGACGCCGCCAACGATGTCGCGCAGATCGAACGTGAACTCCTCCGCCGTCCGACACTCCACCTCACCGACCCCAACCGTCTGGCACTTGCCCGGGCGATGCAGGGGCAGGAGGGCGAGGCTTGTGCCGTCATGAGTTCCGAAGCGGTCAGCGGCCTGGCCGGCCTTCTGGGTGCGGGCATGGGCAACGGTCAGGGCAGCGAAGGATTCATTTGCGCCTGCTATTCGGGCGATATGTACAGCG
Source organism: Verrucomicrobiota bacterium (assembly GCA_026397695.1). Lineage (GTDB taxonomy): Bacteria > Verrucomicrobiota > Verrucomicrobiia > Verrucomicrobiales > Akkermansiaceae > Luteolibacter. Next base: position 3,664 of record JAPLUJ010000423.1, read on the forward strand.
ACGACCGGTTGTCGAGGGAAGCCATCACCCTGCGCCATCCGTGCCTTACGCTCGTACCATTCATCCAGCCCGACGTCATGAGCGATCTGCTCACAAACCAGAAGCTGGTGGACCGCGGTCTGCTTGCGCGTTTCCTGATGGTCGGTGACGACAACGGTTCGGAAGCGCCGGACGGGGACGCGGAGACAGGCGATGTGGACGGGCCTTGGCGCGAACTGGTCAGGGCTCTGACGTTGGAATACCGGATGAACCGGGGCAGGCGGGAGCCATTTGCCATCAGGACTTCTCCCGAGGTGCGGGATCTATTCCATGACTACCGTGATCAGGTCGAGGAGGGCATTATGCCTGGAGGCAGGCTCAACGACATCGTGCCGTTCGTCAGGCGGTGGCCGGAACAAGCCGCCAGGATCGCGCTTGTTTTGCACGCCCTGCGCCATGGAGCCAAGGCGCACGCGCACCCGATGTCCCAGGCAACCGCGCGCAACGCAATCAACATCGGCACGTGGTTCGCCGGGCATCAGGTCGAAATGCTGTGCGGGCACCGGATCTCACGGCACCGCGCAAGGGCTGACAGGTTGCGCCGGACCTTGCTCCAGCATCCCGGCCACACCGCGTCGCTCGGCAATCTGAGCAAGGCACACGGCTTCATGGAGAATGAAGTGCGTGCCTTGTGCGCCGACTTCCCGAGCCTGATCGTCATCGAGCGCAAACCTTCCGGCAACCGGGGAGACCGTCCGACCGAATTGGTCAGGGTCGCCTGATGCTGATAACTGATACTGACAGACGCCCCGCCGGTCCGCATGCCGCTGACCGGCGGGGCCATCGGTGAGCGGGGCCACCTGCGGGAGGTTTCGGGGGTTTTGGACCCCCCATGTGTGTTCACTCACCATGATCGTGGGATGGAATTAAGGGACGGGAAACAGGTGCAATAAAACTCCCGGAACTCCCGAAATACGTGAAATTGCCCATGAATGCATTCCCCATCCCCATGAGGCCAGCGGCGCGGGGGTATTAAACCGAATTTCCCGAATTACCTGTGACCCGATTATTTCAGCCTCGGCCGGATGCCGGTAATCAGGAGCAGGTTAATTCCCGAAATTCGGGGAATTCCCCATGAGGCCAGCGGCGCGGGGTATTAAACCGAATTTCCCGAATTACCGGTGACCCGATTATTTCAGGCGGCGGCCCGGTACCCGCCCGGTTCCTCGTCCCCTCCAGCCCCGGAATCCGGGTCTGCGTGCGATCGACGCGCATCGGCGCGCTGTCGCGGATCCCTAACAGCCCTCCCGCTCGTGGACGGTGCCGTGAACCGAATTCAGGATGGCGATCCATCGGACGGACCGCATGTGGATCTGCCAGAAACAGGGGGATCCGGGATTTTTGCGATTTCTGACATTTAAATGTTGACCGCTGCATGAGCGATGGCCTATGAGCGGGTAGATCGAATGAAAGCAGCCCCCCTCATGTTAGTCGCGGTCATGGCCATGGCCGCATCCGCGCACTCGCAGGAAGAGGACGCCACGACCCCCGGAGACTCCACCGTCGCGCCGGTCGTCCCACCAGTCGCCGCACGCATCATAGGAAATATTCCGGATGGTACTCCGCCACTGCCACAGCCGCCGAAACCCAAGTTCATCGTTCCTGCCAAGGACATCCTCGCCACCACCACCCAACAGCAGGGCGGTCGCACGATCACCCTCAATCGGATCAAGCCCATCGCCTTGCCGCCGCCACCCGAGCCCGCGCCGCCATCCGCCGACTTTGATAATGCCGCCTT
>JAPLUJ010000229.1 GCA_026397695.1 Verrucomicrobiota bacterium
AGTGGAGATATTGCTGGATGACGTGGTGGTTCATCGGACCAAGAAACTCGGCAAGGTCCAGCGGCTGTTCAATGCGTTGCTGGAGGATTTGAAGAAAATCAAGGAGTGACGTGCTGGACACGGCACACCATGGCCAGTGCTTCGGCCCTGGTCCAATTTGGGCGTGCGCGCGCGCGGGTTTGACCGTGCGGGCAGTCCCAGGCTGCAAATTTCTATCAAAATGACCGATCCATTACCGGAAGTCTTCGATGGACGGGGCAAGATCCATGTCCGTTAGACCAACAGGAAATGGTCGGCCGCGTCGCCGTCTCCGACAAACCCGACGTCCTGTGGGACCGTCCCGAACTCGAACGCCTCTACGCCCGCCTCACCGACGAATTCGAAATCCCCGACCGCTTCGAAGCCGTCGAATCCAAACTCGATCTGATCGGACGCACCATCCAGACGGCGGTCAACCTCGTCCAATCCCGCCGCTCGCTGCGCGTGGAGTGGTACATCGTGATCCTCATTGTCTTTGAAATTGTTCTCACGCTTTACGAGATGTTCATCCGCGGCCGCTGAGGGCGCGGCCGCCCGGCATGCGGCCATCATCACCCCGCCGCCAGCCAGCCCATGGGGTGGCTGGTAGAAACTCAACCTCCAATACCCAAGTGACGGAAGAGTCACCGGACGCGAGGAGGTTGACATTGACGCTGCCTGGCCGCCGGCATGGATGATTATTTATCGAAACCGGTTTGCATCGCCACCTTGAATGACATGCTGCGGCGTTTAATGGATCGATCCACGGGCGCTGCCGGGTGACGGAACACAGCGGGATTGTGAAGAAATTGAAACAATGTTCATCTTGAGGCCGCTGGCAAAACTGCCAACGTGCAGCCGAATGTACCAGTGTCCCACGGAAACAAGCCTTACATCACATCAGCAACGCCGCCTTATCATCTATCATGCCGTTTTATTGCCCGCCGGTCTGGTCGGCTCTTGCCACTGCTTTCACTCCTAAATCCATTTCCTAGCATTAACCTCCCGGGATGAAGCCTCTCCATCGCACCCTCCTGATCGCTGCTGCGTGTCTGGCGACCTCAGGCGGGGCCGTGTCCGCAGAGGATGAGGCGAAATGGAACCCCGTCTCGCAAGCGCCGGACCTGACCGTCTATGAACGGGTGCACAAGGACTCCGATCTTCGGGAGTTCAAGGCGGTTGGGCTTATTGCAATGCCGCCCGAGGTGGTGCGGCGGGTGCTCGACGATGTGGACGAGTATCCGCGTTTCATGCCTTACATCACCGAATCCCGCGTGCTCGCACGCGACGGCAAATCGCGGGTGAGCTATCAGCGCGTTTCGCCGCCGATCGTGGGGGATCGCGACTACACGATCCGCGTCCAGTGCGAGACGCGGCGCCTGCCAGGCGGGGCGGCGGGCTATTGCAATCGCTGGCAGGCGGCAAACGATCTCGGCCCGGCGGCCAAGGCGGGCGTCACACGGGTCAAGGTCACCGAAGGCTCGTGGCTGCTCGAACCAACAACCGATGGCCGGCAGACGCGGGCGACCTACTGCATCTACTCGGACTCGGGCGGTTCCCTGCCAGCCTACATCGTCAATGCTGCAAGCAGGACGGCGATCCCCAAGCTGTTCGAAGCTATCCGCAAACAAGCGCATCTCAAGAAGTATTCCGCAGTGCGTTGAGCGCGGTTGTTCAAGCGGGGGCTCATTTCATATCATCGTCGCGAACGATTCCACCGCCTGATAGAATCCCGCGGATCTGATAGGTTCCCAGTTTCCTGATGTTGAGGAAGCCGGCCCAGGCGGCATTGGCCAGCCTGCCATGGCGCAGCAGGTCGAACAGCCACTCATGGGTGAAGCGGGGATTTTCCTGCTGGATACCGGCCTGCATTTCAACGAGCCATTTCCGGTTGCAGCGCTCCTGCGGTCCGATGGACGGCGCCATGATCATGGGAATGCCAAGGCCGCAGTAAAAACTCAACTCGCTCGGTTTGCTCCAGAGGATATCGGTATCGTGGAGAATTCCACTGAAGGCATCGAAGTATTCCTCCAGCGTTGAACCGCCAACCACCCGGATGCCTCCGGATCCGCCGCTGTATTGGTTGCTGACTTCCGTGAAATAGGCCTGAACTTCGGCGCGGATTCCCGCCACCAGATTGAGCCGGACCTCACCGGCGGCGATTTTCCCGCTGAGAC
>JAPLUJ010000707.1 GCA_026397695.1 Verrucomicrobiota bacterium
TGGAAATGCTCCTTTGTCTCGAACAGCGGAATTTTCCGCTCGGCAAGTTGAAGCTGCTGGCTTCGGCGCGTTCGGCGGGGAAACGCCTGAAATTCCGCGGCGGGGACGTCGTGGTCGAGGAACTCACCCATGATTCGTTTGCCGGCGTGGACATCGCGTTGTTCAGCGCGGGAGGCGGTATTTCCAAGGAATTCGCACCCTCTGCGGCGGCTGCCGGGGCGGTGGTGATCGACAATTCGTCCGCCTTCCGGATGGAGGCGGACGTGCCGTTGGTGGTGCCGGAAATCAACCCGTTAGCCGCTAACAACCACCCCCGCAACATCATTGCGAATCCGAACTGCACCACCATCATCGCGTTAATGGCGCTCGCTCCCCTGCACGATGCCTTCGGTCTGCGATCGATCATCGCTTCGAGCTATCAGGCGGTTTCCGGTTCGGGCGCGCAAGGCATCCTCGAGCTGGAAGAACAGGTGAAAGCCATCACCACGGGCCAGCCGTTCACGCCGCGGGTCTATCCCCGCCAGATCGCCTTCAACGTGATCCCGCAGGTCGATGCGTTCACCGACAACGGCTACACCAAGGAAGAACTCAAGATGCTGCACGAAGGCCGGAAAATCCTCGGGTTGCCCGAACTCCGCGTCTCGTGCACCTGTGTGCGCGTGCCGGTCTATCGGTCGCACTCGGTGTCCATCACCGCGCAATTCGAGCGCCCGGTCAACGCCGACGCCGCCCGCGCCGCCTACGCCGGTAAACCCGGCATCCAAGTGGTCGATGACCCGGCTAACAGAATCTTCCCGGTCCCTCTCGACACCACCGGCAAGGACGATTGCCTGGTGGGCCGCATCCGTAACAACCTGGTCCTCGACAATGCCCTCGACCTGTGGGTTGTCGGTGACCAGGTCCGCAAGGGTGCCGCCCTCAATGCAGTGCAAATCGCCGAGCTTCTGTGAAGAAAAATTTGTTTGATGCCACTAACTTGTCATGACTGATCAGGAAAAAATGCAGAAACTTTTTGAAGCGGCGCTGCGTGCTCCTGCCGCGCCGGATGCGCTCAAGCAGAAGCAGGCGGTCATCCCACAACAGGCTTCCGCGCCAGTTGCCGCGCCTGAAGTGGTTGCAGCCATGCCGAGTCCTGCGGTACCTGTCGTCAACGCTGGCCTGGATGAGGAGTCTGCCGCGGAATTGGGGGCCTTGCTCGACGAGCGACACCAGCGGATGGAGCGCCAGCGCCGGCGCAACAAGCTGGTCACTGTGGTGGTGTTTTTAGCTCTAACAGGCGGCGGATACGGCTGGTTCATCCAATCACCGCAGCGGGTCCAGGCATTCCATGAAGCCATGGATGACATCCGGTCCGTCGGCGATTTCGCGTCCATCGTCGCCAAATACAACAAGTCGCTCGAAAAAATCAAAGCTCACTCGACGCAGATTGATAGTGCCACCGCATCCATGGGCATCGACCCCACCAAGGACAACAGCGAGGATCCATATTTTGAGAAAGAGACGAAGGAAATGATGATCGGCGAGGGAAAAACCGTCGGCGAACGCAACCGTCTCTTGCAAGAAAAATTCGGGGCAGCGGGCAAGAACGGCGGCAAACTCGGGATCCCTGCCCCCGCCCCTGCGGTTGACGCTCCGCCGCCGCCAAACCCGTGAGGGTACCTGCTGGGCTAGCAGACTATTCCTCCCATGCACCTCAAAAACTATCTAGCAGAACGCGCCGCCGATGTGGACGCCGCGATGGACGTTTTTTTACCCACCGCGAAGGATAGACCGGCGACGATCCATGCGGCGATGCGTTACGCCGTGTTCGCCGGCGGCAAACGCTTGCGACCCGTGCTCTGCCTCGCCGCTGCCGAAGCCTGCGGAGGTGACCTCTCTAACGCCCTCGCCCCGGCGTGCGCAGTCGAGTTGATGCATACCTACTCGCTCGTCCACGACGATCTGCCCGCCATGGACGACGACGACCTGCGGCGCGGCCGACCGACCTGTCACATGGTTTATGGCGAGGGCATGGCGGTGCTGTGTGGCGACGCGCTGCTCACGGCAGCGTTTCTCGTGCTGGCCCAAACCCCGGTCACAAAACGCTACGCCACTCGCGACCTCGTCACCGAACTCGCGACAACCGGCGGCAGTCAAAAACTCATCGGCGGCCAGGTCATGGACCTTGAGGGAGAGGGGCAAAAACTCACCCGCCGCCAACTCGTGCGCATCCACGAAGCGAAAACCGCCGCGCTGCTCACCACCGCGCTGCGCCTTGGCGCGATGACCGCCAACGCCAGTCCCGCAAAACTCGCCGCACTCACGCAATTCGGCTACAACCTCGGCCTCGCATTCCAAGTGATCGACGACATCCTCGACGTCACCCAAAGCACCGAAGTGTTAGGTAAAACCGCCGGCAAGGACCAGGCCGTCGGGAAAGCCACCTATCCGTCGGTGCTCGGGCTGGGAGAATCCCGCAAGCAGGCCGCGAAACTCACCCGGGCGGCGATGAATGCGCTCCGACCGCTGGGGAAAAAAGCCGCACGCTTGGAAGAAATCGCCGCCTATCTCTTGCAGCGCGAGTATTGAGCGCAGTCATCTGTGTACGGCCTGAACGTTGGTGAAAGTATAACTCGTCATCTTTCCGACGGACCAGCTATCAGCCAGCAAGTCGGCAATCACCAAGCCCGGGTTCGCAGTGAGGGTGAAGGTCTGGTTTGAACCGGAAGAGGCCTTCATGACTCCGGACGGGCTGACCGCGCCTCCGTCCCGGCGGTTGCCGTAATGGTGTGGATGATAGAGCAAAAAATTGGCATGGTGTGAGCGAAGCGAGGGCCACGCGGTCCCTGCCCGCGTCCTGGCCCCGCCCGCTGCGGGTAGCGGACCAGCCGCAACGTGCTTTTTGACTCGCGACCCGCGCTGACAACAAAGCATGCGAACCCCATAACACGTGTCGCAGGGTCACAAAAATTTTTCCCACATCCGCGCATCTGGCTTTGACCTGCGGCGCGGATGGTTCATGCTGCGTGCCGCCATGCGCTTTTCCGGCACGTACACCGCACTCATCACTCCGTTTCGCGACGGGGCCATCGACGTCCGCGCTTTCCAAGCCCTGATTGAGCGGCAGATTGCGGGTGGCGTGGATGGCATCATCCCGTGCGGAACCACCGGCGAGTCCCCCACGCTCGATACCGCGGAACACCACGAGGTGATTCGTTTGGCCGTCCAATTCGCGGCCGGCCGCTGCGCGGTGATCGCCGGTTCCGGGGCGAACGCCACCGCCGAGGCGGTCGAACTCACCGCCGCCGCCGAAAACCTCGGAGCCACCGGATCGCTGCAGGTGTGTCCGTATTATAACAAGCCTTCGCAACAAGGGCTCTACCTCCATTTCAAGGCCATCGCCGAAGCCACACATCTGCCGATCATGCTCTACAACGTGCCCGGTCGCTCGATGATCGATATTGCGCCGGAGACCGTCGCCCGGCTGGCCGCGGATTGCCCTAACATCGCCGCCATCAAGGAAGCGAGTGGATCGGTGGACCGGGTCAACCAACTCATGCAGATCCTGCCCGACGATTTTGCCATTCTGTGTGGTGATGATCCGCTGACCTTGCCGTTCATTGCGTGCGGTGCCGCAGGTCTGGTCTCGGTGGCCTCCAACCTCATCCCGGATGTCATCGCCCGCTTGGTGCGCGCCTGCCTCAACGGGTCGTTCGACGAAGCCCTCATCCTGCAGAAACAATACTACCCGCTGATGCGCGGCCTGATGTCACTCGATGTAAACCCGGTGCCCATCAAGACCGCCGTCTCGCTCCAAGGCCACTGCACGCCAGAGTTGCGCTTGCCGCTCGCCCCGCTCGGCACGTCCCAGACGGCCCAACTGACCGCCCTGCTGGAATCCTATAACCTGCTGCCGTAAGGCGGGTTGTCACTGATAACTGATAACTGATAACTGATAACTGATAACTGACAACTGACAACTGACAACTGATAACTCATACCCCCATGCCCAAACTCTTCATTCCCGGACCGATTGATGTCTCGAAAGAAACCTTTGCCGCAATGTGCCAACCGATGATTGGCCACCGTGGCGGCGAGTTCGAGGCGCTGTATGCCTCCACCCAACCCGGCCTGCAGGAACTCGGCGGCACCACCCGGCCGTTTTTTCTATCCACCTCGTCCGCTTGGGGCGTGATGGAAGCCGCGTTGCGCAACCTCTGCGCGAAAAAAGTCCTCACCCTTTGCTGCGGCGCGTTCTCGGACAAATGGTATGACGTCGCCCAACGCAACGGCCTGCAGGCCGAAAAAATCCAGGTCGAGTGGGGCGACGCGATTTCCCCGGCAGCCGTCCGCGCGAAACTGGAGGAAGGCGGATTCGACCTCGTCACCTTGATCCACAACGAGACCTCGACCGGTGTGATGAACGACCTCGCGGGCATCGCCAAGGTGGTCAAATCGTTTCCGGGAATCCTGTTAGTGGTGGATACGGTATCGTCGTTTTCCGCGGTGCCGATCGCGATGGACGAGTTGGGCATCGACGTGTTGCTCGCCGGGGTGCAGAAGGCGCTGGCGCTGCCGCCCGGGCTGGCGGTTTTCGCGTGTTCGGAGGCGGCCATCGAGCGGGCGCAAAGCCTGCCCAACCGCGGTTATTATTTTGATTTCATCGAGTTCGCCAAAAACGCGGCCAAGAACAACACCCCGTCAACCCCGGCGATTTCCCTGATCTTCGGACTCCAGCACATCCTCGCCGTCATCGCCGCGGAAGGCTTGAAGAAACGTTTCGCGCGCCACGCCTCTAACAACGCATTGATCCACGCGTGGGGTGCCCGCCATGGCTTCAAGAACTTCGCGCCCGCAGGCAACCAGTCGCTCACCCTCACCTGTTTCCACACGCCCGCCGGCTTCGACCAGGCCACGTTCATCAAGACCCTCAAGTCGAAGCACGGGTTCATCATCAACGGCGGCTATGGCAAGATCAAGGGCCTCACCTTCCGCATCTCCAACATGGGCAACGAGACCACCGCCACCATGAACGAACTCATCGCCGCCATGGACGATGTGTTAGGCTGACTTTCTTTAATGTTATGAAAAGCACTCCCTATATCTCGCTATTGGTGGCCTGCCTGTCGGTGACGGCGGCGCGGGCCGAAGTCACCGTGAATCGGACCCGGCTCGGCATGTTTCAAGCGCTGCCCGCAGCGGCGAACAACCCTATCAACCCACCTAACGACGCCAAGATCGGGCTCGGCAGGATGTTGTTCTACGACACCCGCCTGTCCAAGGATCGTACCGTGTCCTGCAACAGTTGCCACGATCTCGCCAGCTATGGCGATGATGGACAAGCGGTCTCCGACGGCATCAAGAACCAGCAAGGTGGCCGCTCGGCACCGACCGTATATAATGCGGCGCTGCACATCTCCCAGTTTTGGGATGGCCGTGCCCCGGACGTGGAGGCACAGGCGGTGGGTCCCATTCTCAATCCCATCGAAATGGGCATGCCAGATCAGGACTACGTGCTCAAGGAACTCAATTCCATTCCCGGATATGTGACGCTGTTCAAGCAAGCTTTTCCCGGAGACGCGCAACCCATGACCTATGTCAATGTGGGCAATGCGATCGGTGCCTTCGAGCGCGGACTGCTCACTCCGTCGCCCTTCGACGCCTTTTTGAAAGGGGATGACGCCGCGCTAACAGACACGCAGAAGGAAGGACTCAATCTCTTCATCGATAAAGGTTGTGTCACCTGCCACCAAGGGACGGGAGTCGGCGGCCACATGTTCCAGAAACTCGGCCTGGTGAAACCATGGCCGACGAAGGACAAGGGCATCGGCGGCCTTCCAGGCAAGGAAGCGCTGACCGGATTCTTCAAGGTGCCCGGCCTGCGCAATATCACCGAAACCGCACCCTACCTGCACGACGGCTCTATCAAAACGCTCGACGAGATGGTCAAAAAAATGGCCGAGCACCAGCAGGGCCACCTCCTCAGCGACGCGGAAACCGCCAGGATCCAGGCCTTCCTCAGCGCGCTCAAGGGCAAGGTGCCGGCCGATTATATCGCCAAGCCCGAGCTCCCCGCCGACGGCCCGCAAACCACCAAGCCTTGAGGTGCCTCCACCACCCCTCCGGTTGTCCCAGTAATCCACGTTCTCCATGTCGGCCAGCCTCCCCTGAGGTTCGGTTTGTCTCCGGCGCCTTGGCGGTTAGAAAATCTGCTCTTCCAATAAGAGAAAGACACAGGCAGGAATGCCTGAGCTCCGTTCTTTCTCTTTCCTGACCTCTGGATTGCTTCCACCGACAACCGACAACTCTTCCTCTTCATCTTATCTTGCGTCTTGCGTCTTGAAGTCTTGCGTCTTTCAAGCCCCCCGCAGCACACGCTGCCGCTGGTGCCGTGGAGGGATTCGTCGAGCACCTCGTTGGTGCTCATTGAGTTACTCCGCGTTAGAGATCGCCGCATGTGTCTGCGGCAAGCAGGGTGACTCCTGTGGAGCGAAGGGTTCCTACTGCAAGAGTGAACCATTGGTCGAACGCATTCCCGCTTGTTGTATGGCTTCTTTCGGCACATTCTCGGATCGACATGCGGACGGAAAAACAACAGGCGGTGATTACCGGCGGTAACGGCTCATTGGGGCGGGCCATCGCGGCGTCCTTGCAATCTCCGGATTGGGACATCGCCGCCCTGGACCGCCACCACCTCGACGTTGGCGACAACTCACTCGTGCAGCAATATTTCCAGGACCGGCCGGTGGATTTGTTAGTCTGCACGGCGGGCATCACCCGTGACGCCCCGCTCGCGAGACTATCGGCAACCAGCTGGCATGAAACATGGAAGGTCAATTTCACCGGTGCCGCCGCGTGTGCGAATGCGGTGCTCCCCGGCATGATTGATAGAAAAACCGGACATATCATTTTCATCTCAAGTTTTTCAGCGCTCCATCCACCGGTCGGTCAAAGCGCCTATGCCGCCGCCAAGGCGGCTTTGTTAGGTCTGGTCGTCGAACTGGCGGCCCGCCACGGCCGTTCTAACATAAGAGTCAATGCCATACTCCCCGGGTTTTTCGAATCCCGCATGACCGCAACCGTCACCGGACGCCGCCGGGAGGAGATCCTCGCGGCCCACGCCCTGGGCCGTTTCAACACCTGTCATGAAGTCGCGGGATTCATCCGGTTTTTACATCAGAACCTGCCCCATACCTCCGGCCAGGTCTTCCAGTTGGACAGCCGGCTGCATGGCTCTTGTTTTCGCGCAGGGCAATCCGACGGCACGCCGATGCCGTTCGGCGGCGAATCCATCACGGTGAAGGATCTGCCCGAAGGTGTGCCGGCCGGCGTGGAGAACAAGCACGGGATTCCGACTCAAAAAGGGGAAAATACGGGTGGACAAACCACCGGAAAAACACTAGGTTCTTCGCATGGGGATTTACGACAAACCACTGGTAAGGGTGAAGACGAACGAACAGCGACTGGAACAGTTCCTGCGTGGCGGTCAAATAGCCTTGAACGAATTACAGCGTTCCTTTCCCCCGAAAGAAAGCCGCCCCGATACAACCACGTCTTTCAGTCCGAAGCGGAAATCAATCGCCAATTCACCGCGCTAACACAGTGGGCGAAGGACGAAGGCATTTTCCTGAATGCCGTCGATGAGCGGAAACTCCTAAAGGGAGCGTGGGCGAAATCCCGAGGTTCAGAACATGCTGTTTTCATCTTCAAGGGAGATGATGTCGGCCATGTAATCAAAAAAACCCACGAGGTTGGCGGTTTTTTGGGAGCAGCTCCCGCGCAATACATTGATCGGTGGAATGACTTCGGGAAACTTTTCCCTGAAATCAAACCAGACATTGTTGGAATTTCTGATGGCGCTATTCTCATCAAACAGAAATTCATTGATGGTGATGTTTATTCAGATCCAGGAACACTGGCGCATGACATGGCGGAATTCGGATGGGAGAAAATAGCTCCCGCGAAATTCAAACACATAAAGTCTGGCGCTATCATTAGCGATGTCAGGCCCAGCAATGTTATCAAGGCGGCAGACGACGGGAGACCTCTTCCTTTCGACGTGATGGTCGATGATCTTGGAAGTTTTGTGGATCTCTAACAATCATTGCCATCCTGTCCCCTTCACCCAGATTACGTTCCGGCATGGCGAAAATCGGCGCACGCGCGACCCTGAAAGTTCTCCGGGAAAAACCCTGCGGGCTGTATCTCGATGGGGGTGAAATGGGCGAGATCCTCCTGCCCCGCCGTGAAATGCCCGCCGCTCCGGCCATCGACGGTTATCTCGACGTGTTCCTCTATCATGATTCGGAAGACCGCCCGGTCGCCACTCTGCAGACCCCCAAAGCGATGCCCGGCCAATTCGCACGCCTGCAATGCGTGGCGGTCACCGCTGTCGGGGCCTTCCTCGATTGGGGGCTGCCGAAGGATATGTTAGTCCCGTTCCGCGAACAAAAGGCACGCATGGAAGTCGGCAAGCATTACCTCGTGCACGTCCATGTGGACGAGGTCAGCGGCCGGATCATAGCTTCCACGCGCATTGCCCGGCAGCTCGACCGCGTCCCGCACTCCTTCAAATCCGGCGATGCGGTGGATTTGGTTATTTTCGGCAAATCCGCGCTCGGCTACAAGGCCATCATCAATGGCACTCACAGCGGGCTGCTTTTTGCCGATGGGGTATTCCAAGCGCTCCAGCCCGGGGAACACACCCAAGGCTACGTCGCCGCCATCCGCGAAGACGGGAAAATAGACCTTACGCTTCATGCCCCGGGTCGTACCAAGGTGCTCGGTCTGGAAGATCGCATCCTCACCGAACTCGCTGCCCGCGGCGGATTCTGGGCGCTCGGCGATCACAGTAGCGCCGCCGAAATCCACGCCGAACTGGGCGTTAGCAAACGCACCTTCAAACAAGCCATCGGCGCGCTCCTGAAAAAACGCCGCCTGCAAATCGATGGTCGCGGCGTTCGACTTTTCAAACAATGACGTCCAGGCCCCAACCATCCACCCACCTCCTGCCTGAGGCAAGCGGCGATTATTGCTGAAGGCTGCACGGCACCAGCAGGATTTCAGAACCAGCCTTTGCTACCGGTGATGTAGGTGGCGACGAATTCCTCATCGCTCTTGGTCAGGTAGATGATGCCTTCGACCAGACCGACGATTCCAACAATCGCCGTCGGAATCCCGCACAGCGGCGATCCGACCACACTCACCACAAGCATGATGATTCCTTCCTTCTTGTAGCCGAGATAGAATTTGTGTATTCCCAAGGCCCCCAATAGGATCGCAAGAATGCCCGATACCATTTTTTTCTCCGAACCGGGGTTGGTTCCCGATGCAGGTGGGGGCGCAACTGGTGGCGAAGGATCGACGGATGTATGATCAGGTTCTGTGGACATAGTGGTGTTCATCTACTACACCCAGACCAGCAAGGCAAACATAAAAGAACATGAAACCCAGAATTACTCTCGCGGAATCCCGGCTTCCCGACGGCAGCACTCTCACCCTTCAGGAGCATGACGGACGGAAATTCCTGCTCATCCACGGCCAACAGATCTGCGGCCCTGCCACCCGCGCCGCCGAAGAAGAACTCGCCCGGCTCGCCTGCGCCCCATTCCGGCCTGCCCGTCAACCGCGAATCTGGTTTGCCGGCCTTGGCCTCGGCCATGCGCTCGCCGCCGCCACCGCCGAACTCCGACAGAAACGTGCCACCTTCATCGTCGCGGAACCCCTAACAGACCTGCCCGCATGGCATCGCCGGCATCTGCCTGATGGCCCGCTGTGCTCCGACCCCCGCGTCGTGTTGGAAAACGACTGCGGGCCCGCCGCCCTCATCTGCCAGGCCGGCTTGCTCCACGCCATCCTGCTGCATCTCGACGCGGCACCCACCGGCCCGGGCAACCGCCCGTGGGTGGATGACAGGCGCTGGCTTGCCGCCGCTTACGAAGCCTTGCAAGTCGGTGGCCTGCTTGCCATTGCCGGTTCGCGGCCTGTTGCCAATCTCACGCGGCGGCTCCAGCGTGCAGGATTCGCGGTGGCGGAATTCACGGTTCCCGCCGCGCCCGATGCGAGGAAATCCCGTCTGCTGCCGATTTGGCTCGCTAGAAAAGGCAAAGCTCCGGGTTGATCTTTGCCCGCGTGCATGCTTGTTTCACCCCGCCATGACTCGCCTGACTGTTCTGCATCTCGTGCCCGTGTTGTTTGCCGCCGTCGCCCACGCCGGGGAAATCACCATCGAATTGCGACCGTTCACCCTCGAAAAATCGTTTGCGGCCACCGCCCTGCCAGACAAGGGGTGCGTGCTTCTCCAGATAGAACCCAAATCGTGGGCGGATTTTCAAATCATCGAACTCGCCGCGCACGGCAGCCGCGTGGCCAAGGGCGACACGCTCGTCAGCTTCGATCCCGAAACCATCGACAAAAAACTCGTGGACCTCCGCCAGTCGCTCGATGCCAACACCCTCAATCTGGCGCAAGCCGAGCTCGATCTCAAACACCTTCAGGAAACCGCCCCGCACAAACTCGAGGCCTTGCGCCACGCGGCGGAAATCGCCAAAGAGGAAAACAGTTATGTCACCAACACCCGCCGCAAGGCCACCGAAGAAACCGCAGCCCATGATCTCGAGCGCAAAAAACAATTGCTCTCCAACCAGCAGGAGGAACTCCGGCAACTCACCAAAATGTATGCCGCGGACGATCTCACCGAAGACACCGAGGAAATCATCCTGACCCGCCAGAAAGATGCCGTGGTCACCGCCGAGTTTTTGCTCCGCATGGAAACCCTGGAGTACAAGCGCACCCTCGAAGTCACCCTCCCGCGCGAAGTCGTCACCCTCGCGAACAACGAGCGCGATACCGCCATCCGTCTCCTCAAGGCTGCAGAAGACATCCCGCGTTCTATCAAGCTCCAGAAACTCGAACTCGAAACCCTCAAAATCACCTGCCAACGCGACAAGGACACCCTCGCCAAACTGGAAGCCGATCGCTCCCAGTTCAAATTCACAGCCCCCGCCGATGGCTGGTTCTATCATGGCCCGATCGAAAACGGCCGCTGGACACCCGCCGAAGCCGTCAAGGCCCTCGTCATCCATGGCCGTCCTGTCGTGAACCGTCCCTTCGCCACCTTCGTTCCCGTTGCCACCAAGCTCGTTTTGTTAGGTTTCCTCGACGAAGCGTCGGCGCGCTCGCTCAAACCGGAAATCGCAGGCACCGCCATTCTTGCCGGGCGCGAGGACCTCGATATCCCCGTCAAAATCGCCAAAATCGCCGCCACGCCCGCGCCGGATGGCACGTATCGCGCGGATCTATCCGTGACTTGGCCGAAAGATTTCACTCCGGTCCCCGGCACTTCCGTCCAGATCCGCATGATCTCCTATCACCAGGAGGCGGCCATCGCCATCCCCACCAAGGCGCTCGCGTATGATCCCAAAGGCTGGAATGTCGAAGTGAAACTCGCCGATGGCAAAACCGCACACCGCCCCGTCAAACGCGGTCGTGTCTCCAAGGAGGATACCGAAATCCTCTCCGGCCTCGAAGTCGGCCAAGTTATTCTAACATCAGGTGATGACCCAAAACCCAAGAGTTGAAAACCTCATCCTACCGATCCGCCTGAGCGGACCGATGTTTCTCTACCAGAGACCTTCGTGCCATGGCCACTGACTTCCGCATTCTTTTCACCGCGCTCGGCCTTGTCGCAGGTGCTGTTGCCGCGGTCCCCCCCGCGCCGGTTCCCGAAGTCACCCGCGCTACCCTCGATGCCTCGATCCGCCGGGGCGTGGATTTCCTTGTCAGCTATCAGAACTTTAACGGCTCATGGGGCGGCCCCACCCGGACCAAAAATCTTAATATCTATGCCCCGCTTCCCGGTGCCCACCATGCGTTCCGTGCCGGAGCCTCGGGTCTCGCGCTATCCGGTCTGATCGAATCCGCGGATGCCCGCCCCGAAGTCGCTGCCGTCATCGACAAGGGCGCCGCATGGACTGCGGCGGAGTTGCCGCAACTCCGCCGCGCCGACCCCACCACCACTTACAACGTCTGGGGCCACGCCTACGGCCTGCGCGCCATCACCCGTCTCTATCAGCGCGAAATAAATCCCGCGAAAAAAGCGGATTGGGTGCGTCTCGCACAGCAGCAAGTCGATCTCGTCAACCGTTACGAGGAGGTCAACGGTGGTTGGGGATATCTGGATGTTTTCGATGGCCTCACCACCCAAAAACCGTCCGGTTTGCCCACTTGCTTCACCACCGCTACCGTGCTCCTCGCCATGGCCGAGGCCCGCGACGTCATGGGCGTCAAACTCGACGCCAAGAAAGTCCAACATTCCATCGCCTCCATCAACTATCAGCGCGAACCAGATTTCGCCTATACTTATGCCTTCAGCCACCGGATGCGCCCGCGCCTCGATATCAACCGTCCCGCCGGTTCGCTCGCCCGCTCCCAGTCATGCAATGCCTGCCTGCGGGTTTTCGGCGAGAAGGCCGTGACCGATCAGGTCCTCACCACTTGGGCCGACCGTTTCCTCGACCGCGAAGGGTTTCTCAGCAATGTCCGCAAACGTCCGGTACCGCATGAGGGCCAGTTCAAAATTGCCGGCTATTTCTATTACTACGGCATCTATTATTTCACCCGATCCGTCGCGCTGCTGCCCAAGGAATCTCACGCCGCCTATGCCCGGCGTCTGGCCGCCATCCTGCTGGAACGCCAGGAAAAAGACGGCTCATGGTGGGACTATCCGTTATACGACTATCATCAATCCTATGGTACCGGCTATGCTCTGATGGCCCTCGCCTGGTGCCGCAACTCCATCCCCGCCGACGGCTGATCGCAACTGGAAGGCCATTAAGGCCATGGATGCACAACATAGTAGCGCCAGAGTCCCATCGATCTCCCATGCCAGTTTTCAGCTTTTCTTCCGCCACCAACACCAATTATCTGGCAATTAAGCCAATGCCCGGCAATCATCATGAAGTTCTCGCCCATACTAATATCATGAAGTTATTACCTATACTGATGATCACCGTGGCTGCTGCCAGCCGCTTTGCGGTTGCGGCCGATGCGCCTGCCAGTATTCATATTCAGGCGGATCAGGTCCGCTTTCGTCTTGCCGAGATGATGGTCGGAGCGAACATGGAGGATCTGCACTATCAGATGGTCGGCGGCTTCGNNNNGATGCTTCACGGTGAGTCGTTCTTTGAACACTCGCCTACGGAACTGGCACCGCATTTCGCCCGGATCGCCGGATTTGCCAACACGGAAGGACGTTGGATGGCGGGCAATGGGATCCTGAAGGTGAACTTGGACGGCGTGAAACCAACACGCTGGATTGACGGATTTATTCAGGGCGGCAGGGAGCTTCCGTCCGTCCGCGAAAATGTTGAATACAAGCCCGCCGCAGTGGATGTGGAACAGGCAGTGGTGGCTGCCGTAGGGGCTGTCCAGCAGCGCATCGGAACACGCCTTACCTCGCTCACTCCTGCCCCTGCCGATACGGTTGAAATCAGCGCCAGTTTCCAATTTCCCGCAGGCTCCCGGAACACCGCCAGCCTGATCACACATATAGACTCTAACCACTCCGACAGCGGCTGGGAGTGGTATGCCGGATATACCGTGGAGCTGAACCCTCTGGATGGCACCGTCGTGCTGCGCGTAGCCCGCAAGGCGAACAGTCACGATGAAGTCGCCCGCGCGAAAGTCACCATCACCGCCGGAAAATGGATCCCGGTTCGCCTGCGCGTGGATGCCGGCAAGGCAATTGTCTATATCGATGGTGCACAGGTGATCACCAAGGAATTGCCGTATCCATTGGCCATCGGTCTCTATGGGATTGTGACCCGCGAGAACATCCAGGTGCGCGATCTTTCCCTCGTCAACGCCACTGGCCGCATCACGACCATTCCCTTCGCCACCAGTCCTCTTCTCAAACAACCCGGGGACGCCCTGAGCCTGCGTTGGGCTCGTGTGCAGACCGGCAAGGCCACCGGTGAGTTCTCCTTCAACCCAGACGGCTGGCATGCGGGCCTGCGCAGCCAACAGGTCACCTACCGG
Organism: Verrucomicrobiota bacterium; assembly: GCA_026397695.1. Taxonomy (GTDB): domain Bacteria; phylum Verrucomicrobiota; class Verrucomicrobiia; order Verrucomicrobiales; family Akkermansiaceae; genus Luteolibacter. Next base: position 14,017 of record JAPLUJ010000707.1, read on the forward strand.
GAGGGCCAGGGCGAGTTCGGCATGGACAATGCCGGGCTCAAACGCTGGGGATTGTCTGTGCAGGGTGGCCGCGACTACGAAGGCTACCTGCGTGTGAAGACCGATAAGATCACGCCCATTGCCGTTTCTTTGCGAACGGCCGAAGGGGTTGTGCTGGCCGAACAAATACTCAAAACCACCGGCGCAAACAGCTATCAACGGCTCGCGTTCCGCCTTGCGCCAAAGACTGCCGCGAAGAATGCCCGGTTTGCCATCACCCTGAAACAGCCGGGTCAGATGACGGTCGGCTATGCTTTCCTCCAACCTGGCGAGTGGGGACGCTACAAGGGGCTGCCGATCCGCAAGGATCTAGCAGACGCACTGATAGCCCAGGGAATCAAGCTCCTCCGCCTCAACGGCGGAATGATCGAGGTCGATGGTTACCGCTGGGCCAACCTCCGCGGGCCGCGCGACGAGCGCAAGCCTTATAACGGATTCTACGACCGCTACTGCTCCAGCGGCTACGGCCCCGTCGAACACATCGCGTTTTGTCGGGCGGCCAACCTCGAGCCGATGATCGGTCTGCCGATGGCTCAGTCGCCCGAGGAGGTCGCCGATTTCGTCGCCTACTGCAACGCCCCCAACGGCACACCCGCCGGTGATCGCCGCAAGACCGATGGCTATGCCCAGCCCTTTGCCATCCGCTATCTGCAGATCGCCAATGAAAGCGGTGTGAATGCCAACTATGCCGGATACTTCCAAAGAGTTGCCAGCGCGATCTGGAAGGTGGACCCGAACATCATACTGGTCCCGTCGGGCAATGTGTATAACTTCAGTGGCAAGGAGAACGAAGCCGATATGCGCAAGCGTCTGGACCCACACCTGCAGATCACCCGCTTTGTGCATGACAACGGCAAAAAGCTACTCTGGGATTTCCACGCATTCAACACCAATGACGACCCCGGCCAGGCACTGGGTGGAGCGGTGCCCGGCGGCATCGCGTTCTCGCAATGGCTGAGCCGCCTGGCACCCGAGTGCGGTGTGGTGCCGGTCGCATGTCTGGAGTTCAATGCCGGCCGCTTCAATTTCCTCCGCGGACTCTCTCATGCGGTAGAAATGAACGTCGTGGCCCGCGCTGGCGACTGCGTCCGGGCCGTTGCCACGCCAAACGTCTCGCAACCATGGGCCGTCTATCAGACAGATTGGAAAGCCGTCCTGTGGACCCAGGGCAACATCTACTATACCCAGGACAAGGTCTGGTTCCAGCCCGCCTACTACGTCGATCAGATGATCGCC
>JAPLUJ010000163.1 GCA_026397695.1 Verrucomicrobiota bacterium
CCACCATCCTGCCCGCAGGATCGCGATCTGCACGATCGCCACCGCGGTGTCCGCCACTGCCACCCAAGCCCATGCCATGTCCAGGGACTCATCAAGAATGCGGAATGTTAGAAAAACCGCCACCAGCATGCGCACGCCCGACGTGATCATCCAGACCGCCTCACCCCGACTGCGCCGGCTCAGCGCCAAGCCATTACTCAATCCCACTGACAGCACGAAAACCCCGATCCAACTCAGAAACACCAGCGCGTCCGGTGAAGGGGATGGGATCCCTAGCAACCGCAGCACACCCGCTGGCGCGGCTATCAGCATGAGGCCGGTCAAGGCATCCATCGATCCCACCGCGATGCTCCATAATTTGAGAAATTTCACCCGTGTCATGGCGTCCTCCGTTCCCACCACCAAAGCACCGATACCGCCAACATCAAGGCTCCACAGTGCGCACGGATCACCAATCCCGATTCCCGCCACAGCGGCAGGGCATTCATCCATGATGGGTTCGCCCCCTCGCGCCACCCCATCACCGCAAGGGTCGCGATCATTGCCAGCACCGCCAGATGCCATGCCATCACCGAGGCGGCACCTCCCACCCGCCTGCCGGTGAGCAGGACCAACAGCAAGGCGCAAAACGAGGTGGTGAATCCCGCGAACGCCAAATGCGAGTGCGCCACCAGCCCCTGGGTGAATTTCAAGCGGTCCAACACGCCGGGTTGATACATCAGGATTCCGCTAACCACCAACACCCCCCACCACCCGAACAACGCCCACCGCCAGACGCGCGATCCGTCCGCCCAGGAAAAAGCGGCCCAGTCCCTGGGGAGCCACCAGACCCACGGCAGCAACATCACCAATGAACCGATCTGATGTGCGTCGTGATGCGTGCCGCCGATGGCCTCCGTCACGCCAAAAACCACCCAGGAAAGCGCGAAGAAGATCCAAATAGTGCGGTGGTTTTTCCCGTCACTGCGGGCCACCGCCGCCATCCGGGGCAGCAAAATCATGAGCCCCACCACGAGCAAAGTGGATCCTAACAGGCTTGAACCGGTCGCCCCGCCGGTCGTGCGGTCGATCGGCGGATAGACGGCGGGCGAGGCGGCGAAGGCGAGCGACACCGGCACCAGCGCGAGCCCTGACAAACCGACAAGTGTCGCGCGTTTGCGTGTGGTGTTCCACCCGGGTGCCCGTTCCCGCCAGGCCACCAGCAGCACCCACCAGAGGAACACCAGCGCGGCGATGAACGCCCACAAGGCACCGCCCTTCCAATCAAGGAAGATTTTCCCCGACGTCACGCCACCCAGCCAATGGAGCACGCCCATGACGAGCGCGCCGGTCCAGGCCCACACCGCCACCGGCCCCCATGCGGCCACCCGGCTACGGTCCACCTCGTAAATCGCGATCAGCCAAGCGACCAAGGGCAGCGCGGTCCAGCCGTAGAGTTGCACATTCAAATGCACCGGCAGCCAGCGGCCATATGTCAACTCGCCGAATTGCCACGCCGGCCGGAGCAACAACACGGACAGATAAAGACCGACCGTGTTTCCTAACACCCACCAGCCCAAGGCGTGTCTAACAGCGGTGGCAACCCCTGACGGCATGCCCGTCAACTCAAGGCGCGGATGAGTGGAATTTTCGTCATCTGGAGACGGGGAAGGCATTGGGTGGCGGCGGATTGGTCGATTGTCGGTCGCTTATGTTGATTGCGCTGCTGCGGTCTTTGGGTGGGTTTCCAACTTGCGTCGCGCCTTCCGGTCATATGCCTTGTCGTGGTGATCCACATAGCAGAGCAACAGGCTTTCCGGGGTTTTGTGGACGATGAGACGGAGATCCGCACTCACCCGCACCGACCAGAAGTTCTTGTCCTTCGCCTTGTCGAGTTTGTGGAAACTCATGCCAACACCCGCGGCATTCATTTGCAGATCAAAAGCCGTCGTCTTGGCAGCCTTCTGCTCGTCGCCGGAAAGACGGGAAAGGCTATCGGTGAAGGTGTCGGAGATGAGGAAACGCATCCTATTCCGGCTTGGTTTCCGATTCCGGTTCTTTTGATGGCTCCGGCGCTTTCAGGAACATCCGCGCATCAATGGTAGGCATTTCAAACGGCCCGTGCTTCGAGCGCGCGGTCAAACCAAGGACATATTCCCGCACTGCACCGTATAGAATCGCACCACCGTTCATTCTGACAAGATCGTCTGTCTTGTCTTCAGGAAATTCCGGATGGATATCGAAGATACCCTCGAACTCGATCTGACCTTTGTAGTTCGCCTTAGACGAATCCTTTCCAGCAAAAGCAACATTGAGGCTAACATACCAATGATTTTCGCGCTTCGCGTGCCTCAAAGTGAGGTTGGCTTGGTATTCGGAATCTAATATCCGTTCGTCATTGACTTCGAAAACAACTTTCCGAAGCCAATGTCGTTTGGTTTGGATGCGGCTTAGCATTAGGCGGCAAGTGAGAGTTCGTTAGAGTTAGCGGCATTGCTGTGATAGCCAGTCATTGACCAGAGATTGGAATCGCTATCAAGATCCGCATCAGAAGTTGGCATGTAAGAATCGGAACAATCCTCACTTTCAAATACTACTTGGTATTCCGGCAATTCCAGTTCCTCGGCGAAAATGAGGCTAAGGAGCTCGTTCGTGCTGGTTTGTTGCACGGTGGTTCCAGCTTCAAGTCGTTTGACGGTTGCCTCACCGATCTTCGCTTTATGAGCAAGTTCACTTGCGCTGATTCCTCGTGCCTGTCGTTGGTTGCGGATTTCATTTGCAGTCAACAGCGAGTGGTTCTGTTGATAGGCAGTGACCGCTACCTTGACGGCTTCTGTCGCCTGAGTAGGCGACATGAAGGCCGCGCCACATTCGGCGCAGACCCACTTTTTTACTTGGCACTGGGTATCTTCTCCACGGATCAACTGCGTGGATGCAACAATACGCTCCTCTAAGGTATTTGCCTTGGCGCAGCACGGGCAACTTGCAGGCAGACTCCAATTGTCCCGGTTCTTCCTCTGCGGAGGCTTAGGCAGGTTACGGTTTGTCTTCATGGCAATCTAAATGGTAGTAGTAGGTGTGAGTCCTTCCGTCCAGACCCTTGACGGTCTTGATGCCGAACTTGAGGTAAACGCGTTCTCCGAAACTGTGGGAGTACCAGTGATAAGGGAAAAGGTAAATGTCTCTATAACCCGGCTCAGTGCAGCTCTCAGCAAATTGACCAACAAAGCATTGGATGGGACCAATAGCCCTGATCTCTTCAAGGAAGACGGCAACCCAGTCGAGAACTTCACCCATGTCGTCGGCTTCCAGGAAATCCATCGCGAGTTGGTTGTGGCGTTCCGCAATGATTGCAATAGCACCGGCCTCGATGGCCTTGATCGCCTGTTCGATTTTCTGGCATTTCTCATGAGGAGATGGTTGATGCCGATCTTTGCGGGGTGATTTCATTGCGGATTTGTCCGCTTGCGGCACCGCTTCGTATCAAACGATACTCGGAGCGCAAGATTTTTCAATATTTTTCTAAAACTTAATCGTTTTGAGTGGGTCGCGGACTAAATTCTAAAAACTTTCATCACCTCATCCCCCAAGTGGTTGATGACTTTCACGGCGATTCTGCCCTGTTTGGGCTTGTCGAAGGGGCGGGAGGTGTCGCTGTGAAGGGTTTCCCAGGCTTCCTGGTTGATTTCGGCCTTGAGGGTGGTTTTGAGGGAGCTGTAGGGGTCGTTGGCGCCGAGGAAGTAGGCGTGGCGGACAAAGAAGCTTTCCTCGTTGTAGTCGGTGTCGATGAACCAGCAGGCGATGCCGTCGGCACCGGAGCTGACGATTTCGCCGGTCTGGGGTTTGAAGACGTCCACTCCGTTGACCTTGACGCGGAGCCTGCCGTCTTTTTCGGTGATCAGGTCGATGTCCGGTTCGCCAAAGATGACGAAGAGGTTGCCCTTGCCGGTGTTCTTGAGGTCCTCGGCCATGTGGAGGTCGGCGTTCATGCGGGCCTTGAGGACCGGGATGCGGCCGAGCTTGGTGAACTCGGTGGCATGGGCCTCGTAGTTGAAGGCGCAGGCGATGAGAACATCGAAGCCGGCATCGCCGGCCTCACGGGCGGCGGAGACGAGGTCGGCGCGCTGGACGGTGCCGAATTCGGGGCCGATGAAGATACCGGCACGTTTTTCCGTGTCGCCTTCCAGATAGCGGCCATCGGCGCAGACGAGATCGCCGGGCCAGGGCGTGAGGGCGGTGAAGGTGATGCGGTCCTCCTTGTGCGCCTGCTGCACGCCGGCCGTCTTGAGGTTCTCCAGGATCATCTGGGGGAATGACTGCTTGGCTTCGTATTCACCGATTGTATCTTTGGCCGTTAGGTCGATCAATTCATCGTCCTCATCCACGCCGAGCACGCGGTGGGGGCTGAGACTCTCCACGGTGAAAGGGCCGGCCACACGCACCTTCTTGTTGTCCGGGTAGGGCTTGTCGTAGAGGTGTTCAAACTCGGCCTTGGCGGCGATGGACTTGTCGATCTCCTGCTGCCGGGCGATGCGGGCCTGCCAGAAGTCAGAGATCAGAGCCTCAGTGGTCAGAGGCCAGTCCTTCGGGCGTTCGCGTGGGATTTCCCATTCTTCCAGTGTCTTCTTCTGACCACTGACTTCTGACAACTGACCCCTGAGCGGTGCCAGCCGCGCTTCCCACTGCTCCCAGATGACATCGATCTCAGCGTTGGTGGCGATGGACTTGAGCGTGATGTGCGGCACTCGCTCATAGACGAAGCCGTGGCGGATGTTTCCCTGCACGGGCTGCGAACTCGGCGCGGTGCGGGTGACTTCCGCTTCCTTAATCTGACCGTCTCTGGAATCGGCTAACAGATAGAAAGGGTAACGCGCGCCCATGATGCGGGCACGGGCAAGCGCCAGCGCCACGCGCGAGGTGTCAATCGTGATCCAGCGGCGGCCCCATTGCTCGGCGACGGTGGCGGTGGTGCCGGAACCGCAGGTCGGGTCGAGCACGAGGTCACCGGGGTCAGTGGCCATGAGGATGCAGCGTTCGATGACCTTTTGGGCCGTCTGAACTACATACACTTTCGATTCAGTGAAACTGCCTGTGCCAGTATCAGCCCAAAAGTTGTTTCTCGGGATGATGGGGTAGTCGTTCAGAAACTGACGATAGCGGATTGATCCGCTTACACGCTCAATGCGGTCAGCTCGGCCAACTCGATCCATGCTGTCCTTCGTCGTGCGCCAGCCACGAGGAAGAGGGTTGAACGTCTTTCCCTCGAACACGAAGTCAAAGACAGTGGTCGGCTTTTGAGCTGTGATGTCTGAGAGGGTGAATGGGTTGTCCGCCGTGCCTCTCGTATAGACCGCATCGTATGACGACCCTTCTTCCTTCGGCTTGTAGAGCTGACGAAATTTTGTGTGGGACGCACTCTTTGCATACCAAAGGAGGAAGTCTGCCGTCGATGGCAGCACCATTGTTTTTCCGGTTGGGCTATTTGTGCTGCTCG
>JAPLUJ010000541.1 GCA_026397695.1 Verrucomicrobiota bacterium
CATTTCAGGGAATCCGGCTTGCTCGACACTACGGCGTTTCAGAGGTCAAACGCTGAGTTGTGAAGAGTTGTTGTCCGTGGTCTGTAGTTCGTTGTCCGTGGCGCTTGCGCGCCGTGCCTCAGCACACCCGCAAACCACCGGCGATGACAAAACCTACAAGACGGTTTCGTTAGGAACCATCGAGCTGCCACCCGGGCAAGCTTCGTTCGAAATCAGGGGTGCCGATGAGGGATGGAAACCCATCCAAATCCGCAAGGTGACCCTCAAGCCCGCGAAGTGAGGAATACGTTTTGGCCGGCGTTCTGTCGCCGGAATTCCGTGATCACTCGATCGTGATTTCCAGAGCCGCGGCGCTTTTGTGCTCCATCCAGATCACAAGAGCGCTGACGCCGTTGGCACGGGTGACAAGTCCCTGGCGGATGTCCATCGAGGGATCGGGCGTTTTTCCGTTCACGGTGACCGTCGCGGTGCGGTCCTGGCCCCAGTTTTCCACGATGATCGCAGGGTTGAAGAGCGGGCATTCCTCCGAACCGGACAACTTGAGATGCAGGTTTTTCACTGCCGAGTTGGCACGGGTGAGGACATAGGCACGATCGGCGGGTTGCCAGGCGACCGTGAGCCCATTGGTAGCGGTCGCGGCCGGTGCGGGTTGCAGCCAGGACATCGCGAGCGGAAGCAGGTCCTTGGCGGGACGGTTCGACATGCCTTCTAGCAGTAGTCTTTCCTCATAGCGACCCTGCTTGCCGAAGGGCACGGAGGCATCCCAAACAATGTGGGTCAGGCTGCTATGGGCGGTGCGGTCCGGGAAGATCGCGTGACGGCCGTCTGATAGAAACTGCCCGACCGGCCAGTGGTTCCAAGCGGGGAATGCCGAGTAGCCGGTCCCGCCGCGTGCGGCATAGATATCGCCACTGCGGATCCGCTGGATGGAATAGGGATCATACTCCGCCTTCATGTTGACAATGTGCAGCACCGTATCCTTGTAGTCGACCTTCTTAGGCGGCTCGCCGATCCACGAATACTCGCGGATCTCGCCGGCCGGCGTGGCGAGGGTCAGGGCCGGGGTGGTATCGACCACCATTTCGGGCCGCTGTTCGGGACCCATGATCGCCATCGACTCCTGCCACTCGTGGCGGCGGAACTCATCCATATATACCCTCATCCTCTTGACCATGGTGCCATCCGGATAGATGACGAAATACCATTCCGACCAATTGCCCCATCCGGATTCCGGATCCTCGTAGGAAATCCGGTAGCCAACCTCCGAAAGCGGATAGCGCCACCTGAGCACGACGCGGGCGGGGCTCTGCTCGAGGATATCGACGCGGCCGAAGACCGCTTTCTTGTCCGACATCGGCTCGCAGCAACCCTTCCACCAGTTTTCGTTGAACTCGTTGCTGTACCAGCGGCCGTTCTCGCTAACAAGCATCGGAATGTAGCCTACGCCGTGCCAAAAGACATAGCGGCATGGCATCTTGTCAAAGCTCACCACTATATCCGGGTGGCCGCTGAAACGGAACATCTTGTCCCATGATTCCTCGAATGGCAGATGAGTGTAGCGGGCGGCGAAGGTGTTCCAATCCTTCTCGCCGGCCGGGAGCACGCGCCGCATCATGTCCGGCTGGCCGCGGGCTTCCCCGGTCAGCGCAAAGGCGCCGTCGATCGAGTCGATCCACTCCTTGGTCAGCGCGGCCGGATAGACCGCGACCTCGTCGATCAGTCCTTCGAAGGAGTAATCGGTGGGATACTGTCCCTTGCCGACGGGGCGGGCCGACATGCGTTTGACGCCGCGGGCGAGTTGCAGCGCTTGTTTCCCGGGCAGCGAGATCCGGCCGCCCGGACCCGTGGTTTCCTTGGTCAGTTTTCCATCCATGTAGAGGCGCAGCGTGCTCTTCTCATCATTGGTTTCGATCACACCGGTCAGATGGATCCAGCGGAAACGGGGAAGGATTTCATCACCCTTCAGTTCGACCCGATGCTCGCCGATGGTGACCCACATCGACGCCGTGCCATCGGCTTCCACCGCCAGCATGAAGCCGTTTTCCTCCTTGAGACCGTCGTCGCCGGTCCTAACCTGTTGGACGATCGGGCAGGTGTTCCATGGATAGGCGGCGATGGCGATCCAGGTATCGAGGGTGAGATGCCGGTCCACTCTTTTTGTTAGATCGAGATCCATGCAGACCCGCGAAGTATAGCCGTCCATCAGCAGCGCCGTGCCGGAGACTCCGGCGCACCAATGCGCGGCGTGGCCCTCGATGGGCAGCTTGGTGGCGGACACTACCTCCGCGGTTGACGCTCCACTTCCTTCATCGAACGAGAATCGGGCGAGGGGTTCGGGCAGACCGGAGGGCAGTTGGTGGATCGGCGAGGGCTCGATCACACGGACCTTTTGGTCGGCGAAGCCCATCACCCGCATCATCAGTTCCTTGTCCGAGGGTTGGCCGGGGAGTTTCTCGACACCCGTTTCGGTAAGCCTGTAGCGGAACAATTTTCCCGGGGCGCTGGCCCGCCAGTCCTCGTAGCGGGATTGTCCTGCGAGCACCGAGCGCACCACCGTCTGGTCGGGGAACACGACATAGTATTCGTCCGCCAACAGGGTTTGGTCGGGCAGGTTTTCCGGTCCGACGTTTTGAGGCATGCGCGGCATGTAGCGCCAGTGGACGACGACCCGCCCGGGCGTGCTCTCGATGATTCTAACATGCGAATAACGGTTCACTTTATCCGGACGCTCCGCAGGTCCATCGCCCGTGCGCGGGATGACTTCCTCAAAAGCCACCTGCTTGTCCCCGGTGTTCCAATAGGGCAGGAAACTGCTGCCGCGCCAGAAGACCAATTCGCGGGAGCTGCCGGGGAAACGGACCATCACATCCGCGAACTCGTCGGTGCGGCTCAGCAGGTGCCATTCCCCGGCGGTGTTCTTGCGGGTGTAGCAGGCTCCGAAGCCGAAGTTGGAAGAGATCCCATTGTCGGCCCACGGGTTGTGTTCCGGTGTGAGCGACCGGGGGTATACGGGTTCTCCGGCGCAAGCATAACTGACGATTCCGAGAAGAACGAATTGGATGACGGTGTGAGTGCTCATTTTGAGTTAGAACATGGATAATGGCGGGCGCATCGGCCGCAACCGCGAATTGTGGGGTAGCCGCCACGGTAAGCATCAGCATGGGTAAGAACCGAATGGTTTGCAGGTCAGTTTCCAGACTTTCCCGGACCCCGGGAACGCGCCGCAAGCAGTTGGGACACCGTTACGCATTTCAATCCCTTGGCTTTCAGGCGGGCGATGATCTCCGGCATGAGAGCGACGGTGTGATAGCCCCACGAGTGCATCAGGATCACATCCCCGGCCTTTGTATTGGCCGTCGCGTTTTCGAGGACCGTTTCCTTCTTGACGCCGTTTTGCCAGTCACCGCTTATAACGCTGGCGGAAATGGACTGCATCTTGAGTTCATCGAGCACCGACCAGAGCATATCCGAGTGCGCGAGGAATGGCGCGCGGAAGAGCACGGCATCCTTTCCTGTCGCCTCCTTAATGGCTTTTTGAGTGTCCAGCACTTCGCTTCGCGTCTTCTCGATATCTTTTATCGTCCCGAAGTTCGGGTGCGTGAAACTGTGGTTGCCGATTTCATGCCCGGCTTCCGATACACGTAACGCCCATTCCGGTTTCTTGACGACATTGTTTCCATTGAAGAAGAAGGTCACCTTGACGCCTTCCTTCTCGAAGAGGGCGAGCAACTGCTCTTCCACCTTGCTCGGCCCGTCATCGAACGTCAAGGCGACCAGCGGCTGATCCGTTTCAACCCGCTTCACCTCTTCTCCGGCAAGGCCGTACGACATGGGCAGCAGTGCCGCAGTCAATATGAGTCCTGCAATGGCGATTCGATTGCTAGAAAATTGCTTTCCCGGTGAAGGCCGTTGAAAGAGCCGGTGGCCGGACCGGAGGGCAGGGAAATGGGGGGGTGCGGGGGGAAGGGAACCAAAGCTGCGCAAAAACCTTAACACCGAAGCCGACCAAGGGGTCGGTCCGGCGGAATCATGCGCGAAAATTGGGGATTTCGTCAGCATCATGGGGAAAGTGCTCGAACGCGAAAGTAGCTGTCCTGTCCGCTTTGCCAAGGAA
>JAPLUJ010000171.1 GCA_026397695.1 Verrucomicrobiota bacterium
GAAACCGGCGTGGGAAAGTTATCAAGCGGAACCTCGGATGTCCCGGCAAAGTTATTCACAATCGGCGGCGACTGGGGCGCGGTGGAAGAGCGCCCTGCCGCCGATTGATGAGTAACTTTGGAACTGGTATCATGGGGGTTGGTGAAAGTAAAGCATTTCGCCCGGTGAGCGGTTTTTTCCGGGCGGCAGGATGCTCGCCGCTACATTCTCAGTGAAAACTCGACATCATCCAGAACACGCCCACGCTCAAAGCGGCGACGCCGCAAGCGGTCATCAAGTTGCGCTGAAGTTTCACGCCGTGATCCGCCAACCGGAGCGCCAGCCGTCCCATGCCCCAGGAAAACAGCGCCATCGCCAGAATGGTCCCGACGCCAAACGCGCCGATGTAGGCGACCGCCTGCGCCGTGGTCGGCAGCGCGAGCGCGGGCAGCACGCCGAGAAAATGCGAACTGCCCGCCAGTCCGTGCAGCGTGCCGATGCCGAAGGCCGCGTGCATGTGCCGGTGCGGCGCGGGTTTTGCCGGCGTGTGGCCATGATGATGCGCGTGAAAATGGACGTGCTGCTCGCCGTCGTGTTCATGCTCGTGCGCGTGGATTCTGTTTTTGAACGCCTGATGCAGCGCCCACAGGCCGATGCCAAAGAGCATCACGCCCACCAGCCGCTCACCCCACGACGAAAGCCATTCGACTGGAATCAAGCCCCGCAGCAACAGGGAAAGCAAACCGACTGCCGCCACGCCTGCCGAATGGCCGAAGCCCCAGCGCACGCCGGGAAGCCATGCCCGCTGCGGCCGGCGCACCGCCAGCGGAGCGATTGCCGTGAGATGATCCGGCCCCGTCCAAACATGGATGAAGCCAGCGAGCAATCCGGTAAACAAGGCGAACATATTAGATTCGTGGCCGACAGTTTAACTGCGAACCCATCTAATATCCAGACTTCATTTGGCGAAAAACAACCAGCCCATCTTCGAGTAATCATCCGACGACACTTCGCTGCCGGTCCAGAGACTGATCTCGTTGAGCACCACGTGCTCTTGGTCCGGCCCAGCGTAGATCAGCCCTCGTAGTTCACGCCGGGACGCGCCGCGATGTGTGCCTTGCCGTCGCGAACCGTCACCGGGAACGGCGCGACGACGCGATGGCCGCCGCCGATGGCGAGCGCGAGCGCAGTTTGCGGGACATGACCTCGGAGCGCTTTTCCGGGGTGAATACGGCGGCCATGGGGGGAATAACAGCTGAAATTATGCAAACTGAACGCGGTGTGAGCAATAGCTAACTTGAAGTAATCGGCGAAGCCGCAAGCTGGCATGGCCAACGGCAAACGCTGAAATGAAAAAGGAAGAGAAGAGGTTGAACGACGCTGAATCCTCCACTCTGACCCAATAAATTCTCTGCGAAAAATCTTTCAACGAATTATCTTGGCGAAGCAGGCCGGATAGATATTTTCGCCTCTGAGGAGATTTACAATGAATCTGAAACGTCGACAATTCGTGATGGCAACGGCGACCGGCACCGCAGGTCTTGCCGTTGGAGGTGCTGCAGGACGTGCGTCATCAGGCGGGACGTCACCCGAAGGTCGCACGTCGTACTCGCAGCAAGGCGAAGACATCATCCTCCACGACCTGCTCCGCGTGACGATGAAGATCGACAAACCGGTCTACCTAGATATCGGCGCGGCCGACCCCGTCGCAGTCAATAATACGTATCTGCTCTACCAGACGGGCGGTCATGGCGTGCTGGTCGAACCCAATCCGTACTACGTCGAGCGTTTGAAACAACGAAGGCCCAAGGACACGGTGGTTGCGGCAGGCGTCGGCGTGGATGACGCGCAGGAGGCCGACTACTACGTGATTCGCGAACATCCGATGCTCAACACATTTTCGCGCGATGACGTCGCGTTCCGTCAAAGGGCACACACCGAAAGCGTTGTCGAGAAAACACTGAAGATGCGTCTCATCCAGATCAACCATCTGATCGAGACGTATCTCGGCGGCAAGGCACCGGACCTGCTGTCGATTGACATCGAAGGTTTGGACTTCGCGGTCCTGCGGACGCTGGATTTCGAGAACTACCGTCCGGCGGCGATTTGCGCTGAGGCGGTTCTCATGGTCAGGCCGGGCGTCAACTCCGAGACCGTGAACCTGCTGACATCCAAGGGATACGTCGTCCACGGTGCGACGCAGTACAACACGATCTTCGCCGACCCGGCGAGGTGCTCGTAGGGATGCGAGCCACGGGCTGCCAAGGAAATTGCTTTCCCGGTGAAGGCCGTTGACAGAGCCGGTGGCCGGACCGGTGGGCGGGGAAAGAGGTGTATGCCATCGGAAAAAAGCAGGGAGGACATCAAAATAACAGGTGTTAAACCTCCTTCTTCGGTTTTACCAGCAGAAGCGACCACGCTGCAAGCAGCATCACTACGGAAATGATCTGGTAAGCAATCGCAAGATCAATTTTCGCGTCCTTCAATGCACCGGCCCAATATACCATGATACCGCCCACAATGGTACTCAGGAAGTTGAGAAATCCATACCCGGTCGCGATATAACGCCCATCTATTACCTGGCACAGAACTGGCATGAGATTGGCATCATTGAATCCTTTGGCCAAACCATAAATGATCATTCCGAGAATTGCGAAAGCGAATAGTTGAGTCGATGACATCAGGAAAAGAAATGGCGCTCCAACAGAAAAACCAATGATAATAACATATAAACGACCCCTGATGTTTTTGGCGGACCACCTGTCGGCCAGAATTCCACCTATAATAACGCCTGCAAATGCACCTATTTGAATATATCCTGTTGCTGACATCCCTGCTGCGCCAAGATTGAGATGAAAATGATCCTTCAAAAATGTCGGCAACCATGCATATATCAACCAGTTGACCATTCCATTGACACAGAAAAAAATCAAAATAATATTATATGAACGCTCACTAAAAAGTGCCCTGATGGATTCAATGATGTTAATTTTATTATTTGTGTGCTTGGCAGCATCTGATGCCAGTTCTTCCTCCGGCAATTTGCGATCCTTTAAAAAGCAGATCAATCCGATGGAATAAAGGATTCCGAATGCGCCGAAAAACTGGAATCCCGAGCGCCATCCCCACCATTCCGCGATATACCCTCCTATTCCACCCAATGCCAGTCCTGCATACAAGCCACTCATGTGCAATCCTGTGGCCAGCGATCTGGTTCGTGTTCTGTGGTAATCAGTAATCAAGGCCAATGCGGCAGGAATATAGCAGGCCTCGCTTATTCCCATAAGGGTGCGCGCAACCAGCATCTCACTGAAAGTGGTCGTCAAGCCGGTCCACAGTGTTACGGCCGACCATATCAAAGCACTGAAAACGATCACTTTGCTACGGCTGTATTTATCAGCAAGAAATCCGCCAAGGGGACTCAGAATTCCGTATGACCACAGAAAAACTGAAGTCAGCAAGCCGAATTGGGCGTCTGTCAGTGAAAAGTCGGCCACCAAGGGATCCCTCATCGATGTGATGAGAATACGATCGATATAGTTCAGAAATGCGACTACCCACAACATGGCCACTAGCAGCCAGGGATAGGAGGAGGTTACGGAACCCGATTTTGTCATTTTAATGGTTGTGGTTTGTGCGCGCAATCCCCGTCTCTCAGGGTTTAGGCTGGTGCCAGGAAATTTGCTTTTGGGTTGAAGACCGGTGCATGAGCCGGTGGCCGGCTCGCGCGCCTGGTATCACGAGGCTGAAACCGAGAAAAAACCGCAGCACAGGAACCGACCAAGGGATTGGTCCGGCGGAATCATGCAGGAAAATCGGGAATTTTGTCAGAATCATGGCACATGACCTCAACCGCGAAAATATCCAAGCGGCCCGTTTTGACAAGGATTTCCTGGAAAATCTTCGGGCAGCGATTTTTGAGGAGCGGGATACCTGCGATGCCAAAGGGAGACACAAGACTTTAAGAGGCATGACACATGAAGACGTGGGATTCACGCGGATCATGCGCATCGTCGCCATCATGGAACGACGCTACAATATATTTAATTCGGTTAGCTTGCTAGCGAAAATCCGGCGAGCCGCGCTGATCAATGTAGATGGACTAAAGCCACCCGGATGGTGCGGGCGGCGGCGAGCATCAACACCTGAGTGATATAAGCCAACGACTACCACTGAAGCACTGAAACACTGAAACACTGGATTTCCTGCCGCCGGCGGCGATTGTATGGAGTGTAGTGGCAGGGTGAGGGGCTAACGACAATACCGCTTTGGCTGACTCGGAGGAACGGAAGAACTGCGGGGTTCACCGGAGACCCGGCCCTTCTTGCGCCCGCTCACATGCCCTTCCGGCAATTTCACCCGATCCCCTTCTGCAAGTCCCTGGCACTCCACAGTGTGCCCGCTGCGGCCGCGCCA
>JAPLUJ010000166.1 GCA_026397695.1 Verrucomicrobiota bacterium
ATAACTGGGGAAACAGAAGACATCGGCTGCGGCGTAACAGCTCGATTTCGCGACTCCCTGCACATAGCCCTTGAACTCGATGCCCTTGAGTTCGAGGTCCCGAGCCCGTTGCTTCATTTCCTCTAACGAGGGACCGTCGCCTGCAATCGTGAACTGATATTTACTCGGGCTGCGGGCCTCGAGCAACGCGAACGCCTCCAGCATCTCGAATATTCCTTTGGCGACTTCCACACGGGAGAGAAACAGGATCCGGAAGGGAGCGGGTGCTGCGGGTCGGGCTGCCTCCGGTTGAAGTTCGAGCACTGCGTCAGCGACCACGGTGGTCTCAAGATGGATCGGAGCCTTAAAGCCCCAGCGTCTTAGATCGTCCCGGAAATCGCCCGCCAGCACGATGTGCGCATCCGCCATCCGGTAAACCCGGCTCAGCCAGCCGCGATTTCCCCGCGGAAACTCTGGAGTCCCACAGGCCACATTGTCCCAGCCGCGCCAGAACACCAGCACCTTCCGCCTCAGCAGTTTGGCCAGCAGCAGGCTCACGGCGTCCCGCGGCAAAGAGCGCATCTCGATTGGGTCAAGAGTGGGATTCAGGTGGACCAGATCCGGAAAACGGCACAGCTTCCCCAGCAGGCAAAACGAGTACGATCTGCCGACATCCACCAATTCGTGGGCGACGGACAGATGCTTGCTGATCGCACGATAGTAGTTGAAAATCCCTCCACCCGCAGATTCACGGTCACGCACAATTACGATCTTCATTACATAATTCCGTTTTCAATTCATGAGCAGGATCGGAGGGAGACACTGGATCATCGGCAGCGCATTCATGATGATATTGAGCATCGAAAGCGCCTTTCGAAAAATGATTCTTCCCCATAATTTGTGGTGAGAAGAGATATGTTGTGCGCGACGCAAGGTCACTTGTGACAAAATCAATGCTCTATACGCACCTTGAGCTTCTGCGGGGGCGACGGTCTGGAAGGTGTTGAACCTGAGTCAAAAGGGTCGGATCCGCTCGCCACCTCGGCGCTGTCGCTTGCGCCATCGCCATCAGAATCAACAACTGTGCCGGATATCGAACTTAGCGAATTAGCCAAGCATACCATTCGAGTGGTAAAAAACGAATCGTAGACGATTTTGTAAGTATGGCCCGCGATTGAAGCAGTATTCGGCAAGAAAAAACCGCTAGTTGTGTCCAGTTCGGCGAGGGCTGTTGTAGCCGCCGCTGTGCCTGCACCCCTGGTGCCGAAGAAACGATTGTGGGTGTCCAGATTGTATTTCTCACGGGTCCAGGTGTCATTTTTCGCGTCACCGGTCAGCAAACGAACGGCGGGATTTGAGTCGCTCCCGCCAAGCGAGAGATAAATCTTCCAGCCCATGTTGTCTCTCAGCATCGGATATGCCTGCTTGTTGTAGTGACCGTAAACCAAGGCGTCGGCACCGAAATACCGGACATAGAAGGTTGGGTTGTTTGGACTGATGTAGGAACTGGAGGAGACAAGCGTGTTAAGGGG
>JAPLUJ010000611.1:0-17316 GCA_026397695.1 Verrucomicrobiota bacterium
CCAAGCGCTTAGCCATTCGCTTCCTCCGTGTCCTTTCAGGCCGCAAGCCCAGTCACGGCGCGGCGAGGCCGCCACGCCCTACCATTTCAGGGAATCCGGCTTGCTCGACACTACGGCGTTTCCGAGGTCAAATGCTGAGTTCAGAGATTCAAATGCCTGGATCAGGAAGTCTGAATCCTTTCCAGGCTGATCACTTCTGTTAGAACGGGTTCCGGCATTTCGGTTGCTGCCAGGCCACGGGTTGCGGTTGCACCCGCCAGATGTGTTCGCAGTATTCGCGAATCGACCGGTCGGACGAGAATTTACCCATGCGGGCGACGTTGAGGATCGATGTGCGGGTCCATTCCTGCGGTTGGGACCACAGCGCGCTCACCCGCTCCTGGCACTCCACGTAGTCCTGATAGTCGGCCAGCACCAGGAACGGGTCGTGCCACCGCAGGTTGTCGACGAGTGGCCGGAACAATTGGCTGTCGCCGTCCGCCAGTGCGCCGGATACGATGAAGTCCAGCACCTCGCGCAGTCCGCCATTGCGCTTGTAATATTCGTTAGGCTGATAGCCGCTGGCTTGCAATTCCCCCACCTGGTCGGCGGTCAGACCGAACAGGAAGAAATTTTCCGCGCCGACTTCCTCGCGGATTTCCACGTTGGCGCCGTCGAGGGTGCCGATGGTGAGCGCGCCATTGAGGGAAAACTTCATATTGCCGGTACCGGACGCCTCCATTCCTGCGGTGGAAATCTGTTCGGACAGGTCGGCGGCCGGATAGATATGCTGGGCGTTCTTCACATTGAAATCCGGCAGGAACACCACTTTGAGCCGGTCGCGCACCGCGGGATCGGCGTTCACCACATCAGCGACGCAATGGATCAGCTTGATAATGAGCTTGGCCATGGCATAGCCCGGCGCGGCTTTGGCTCCGAAGATGAACGTGCGGGATGGCACTTCAGCTAACGGATCACGTTTAAGCTTCAGGTAAAGCGTGAGGATATGGAGCACGTTCAAGTGCTGGCGCTTGTATTCGTGCAGCCGCTTGGCCTGGACGTCGAACAGCGACGCGGGATCCACCGTGATGCCGGTGCGCTTGCCGATGAGCACGGCAAGGTCGCGCTTGGCCGTGAGTTTCACCTCGCGCCACTGCTGCTGGAACTCCGCGTCCTCCGCCAGCGCTTCCAGTGCGCGCAACTTATCCAGATTGCACAGCCAGCCATCGCCGATGCGGCGGGTGATGAGTTGCGCCAGCGGCGGATTGCTCACCGCCACGAAGCGCCGCGGTGTCACGCCATTGGTGATGTTGCAGAACTTCTCCGGCCACAACGCGGCGAAGTCATGCATCACGGTTTTTTCTAGCAACTCGGAATGCAGGCGTGCAACCCCGTTCACATGATGGCTGCCGACCGTGGCGAGGTGGGCCATGCGGATATGACTTCCGCCCCGCTCGTCAATGAGCGACATGCGGGCCAGGCGCGCATCATCGCCGGGAAACCTCGCCCGCACCTCAGCGAGGAAACGCGCGTTGATTTCGAAGATGATTTCGAGGTGGCGCGGCAGGAGATGTCCGAACAAGCCTAACGGCCATGTTTCCAGCGCCTCGGGCAACAGCGTGTGATTGGTATAGGCGAAGGTGTTGCGTGTGACGTGCCATGCGGTGTCCCAGTCCAATTGATGCTCGTCCACCAGCAGGCGCATCAACTCGGCCACCGCGATGGACGGATGGGTGTCGTTGAGTTGAACCGCCCATTTTTCGTGGAAACATTCAAGCGGCCGCTCTAGCAACAAATGGATGCGCAGCATGTCCTGCAGCGAGCAGGTGACAAAAAAGAACTGTTGTTGCAGGCGCAGGGTCTTGCCCTGGACCGCCTCATCATTCGGATAGAGCACCTTGGTGATGTTCTCCGAGTGCATCTTGTCCTCGACCGCGCGATAGTAATCGCCGTGGTTGAACGCATCAAAATCAAACGATTCCACCGCCTCGGCCTTCCACAGGCGGAGCCGGCTGCAGGTGCCGACGCGGTAGCCGAGAATCGGCGTGTCATGGGCCACGCCCTTGACCACGGTGGCCGGAATCCACCGCACCCGGTGGCGATTTTGTTCGTCGCTCCATGTTTCCGTGCGCCCGCCGAAGGGCACGTCGTAGGCGATTTCCGGCCGTGCGACCTCCCACGGGTTGCCGAAGCGGAGCCATTTGTCGGTGCTCTCCATTTGCCAGCCGTCCTTGATCGTTTGATCGAAGATGCCGAATTCATAGCGGATGCCGTAGCCGACGGCAGGGATTTCCACACTTGCCATGCTATCAAGATAACAGGATGCCAAACGTCCGAGCCCGCCGTTGCCCAGCCCCGGTTCCTCCTCCTGTTCCAGCAAGTCGGCGAGGTCCAGCCCGAGTTCCGCCATCGCCTGCCGGGTGACTTCGGTGATGCCCAGGTTGAGCAGGTTGTTGGCCAGATGCGGGCCGGGCAAAAACTCGGCGGATAGATAAGCCACGATGCGGACATCCTGCTCGGCGTAGATTTCCATCGTCCGCACAACTTGCCTGAGCATGCGGTCCCGCACGCACAGCGCCAGCGCCAGATAGGCATCATTGCGCGTCGCCCCCATCGGCACACGCCCGAGGGCGCAAAACAGGTTGTCGAGAAACGATTGCTTGAGGTCGCTGACGCTCAGGCCGGTGCGGACACCGGACGCGGGCAGATCCTGCGGGCAATCACAGGCGAATGGCGTGGGTGGGTGAGTCATGGCGGTATGGTATATCTATCAAACTATCACATGCGCTTGCGCGCCGGCACCGGCTGCTTGCGCAGGTGCGCGCCGCTGCGCGCCACATCCGGCCGGGCGCGGGCGTGGAATTTCGTGGGGTTTCATGGCCTGAGAGTCCCGTGTTGCCGTGCTGTTTTCAAGACTGGTTTTCGCTATTTCACACCGATTGGGATTGACCGGACGTGCGGCATGCGGCAATCTACCCGTGCTATGACGCGCCCCAGTCTCACTTTGTCCGTCCTTGCCATCGTGGCTGGCATCGGTCCGGCCTCCGCCGGCATCACCTTCGGCCCGGTCCGCAGCCAGCCCGGGGAGAGCGTTCGCCTCGTCACCCATTCCGAAACCCCCGGTGGCACCCTCGAGCGATCCCTCGACGGGAAACCCCGCAAGGGCACCATCACCATCACCCGCGACCGGGAACTGACGTGGACGTTCCGCGACCCCGCCGCGGATGGCACCAAGCGCGGCATGGTGCGGGTGACCAAACTCACCACATCCTCGAAATCCGTCATCGCCGGCAAAGAGGAAAAATCCACCGACAGCATCCCGCTCACCGGTAAAATGTTCGCCATGTCGAAACCCCCCAAGGGCGCTTGGAAATTCGAACTCGACGGGTCGGTGCCCTACACCCGCGTTACTAACGAAATAGATGAACTCACGGTCTATCTGCAACGCGCGTGGTGGCCCGCACGCGAAATCAACCTCGGCGACTCATGGGAATTCGATCCCGCGTGGATCAAAATGATCATCGAAAAGGATCTCGCGAAAGCCCAAACCATCGGCACCATGCGGCTGCGCCAAATCCGCCGCGGCGAAAAACGCCAGATCGCCATCATCGACGTCACGGTCCGCAGCACCGGCGCGGATTTCCAGGCGGACGGCAGCGAGGCCAGCGCCGCGATCGAACTCACCGGCCAGATCACCGTGAACCTCGACACCATGCTCGACGAATCACTCGAACTCAAGGGAACCCTCACCTCAAACTCCAGTAAACCCGGAGAATCCACCAAACTGAAACTCCCTATCAGTCTGGTGGTCACCAAGTCGTTCGTCATCGACGGACCGATGCCTTGAGCCGGAGCGTTGAAACTTGGAGTCAGTCAAACCACAAGCCATGAGCAAAGAACGATTCCTCGAACGCCAGACCAATGTGCGCGAGAGCGCGTCGCGCCTCGCCGAAGCAGTCGCCCAACCAGAGAGTGAACTCATCCGTGATGCCACCATCCAGCGCTTCGAGTTCACTTTTGAAGTTGTCTGGAAAACCCTCAAGCTCTACCTCGAACGTCAGGGGTACGAATGTGGTGGCCCCCGGCCGACACTGAAGAAGGCCTTCACCGAAAATATCATCTCCACGCCTGAAGAGGCCGACTTCTGGCTCCGCATGATCGAAGACCGCAACCTCACAAGCCACGCCTACGATCAGGAACTGGCCATCCGGATCTATCAGAACATCGTGCGCGACTATGCCCCCCTGCTCGGCGGCATGGCCGGCAAGATCCAAAACTTGGAATGGGACTAAACCCATGAACACACCCGCCCTGCGTGACGAGGATCTCACCGTGTTGCGCCGCACCTTCCGGCGCTTCCGCTGCGTGCGTGAAGTGCGCCTGTTCGGCTCCCGCGCTACCGGCCACGCCCGCCGCGCCTCGGATATCGATCTCGCCATCTCCGCTCCCGATGCCACTGCCGACCAATGGCTCGAACTCACCGACGCCATAGAAGCCACCCCCATCATCTACGAATTCGATCTGGTCCGCACCGAACACGCATACAATCCCCGCCTGATAGAAAAGATCGCCCGCGAAGGGGTGCCTATCTATCATGAAAACATGAACATTGAAACCCATCCATCATGAAATCCCACCTTTGGCTCCTCCTCCTCACTTGGTCGGTGGCCCCGCCGAACCAAGGCAGTGCGAAAATTCTTGATCCATGAAACCACCACCCATGAAACCTAACCATCTGCTCTTGGCGGTCCTCGCCGGCGGCATGTTCTCGGCCTGTGACAAGAAGGAGATCCCGTCGTCGAATACTCCGCCGCCTGCGGTCAACGCCCCGCCCGCGCCCGCCACTCCGCCCGCACCCGCCGCAACGCCCAACCCGGAGTTCCGCAAATTGTTAGGAAAATGGCAGCGCCCCGACGGCGGCTACGTCATCGAAATCAAAGCCGTCGATGAACCAAGCGGCAAAATGGATGCCGCCTACTTCAATCCGCAACCGATCAATGTTTCCAAAGCCATGGCCACGCGCGACGGCACCAGCACCCGCGTGTTCATCGAACTGCGGGGCGCCAATTACCCGGGCTCCACCTATACCCTGACCTACAACCCAACCACCGACCAACTTCAGGGCATCTATTTCCAAGCCGCCATGAATCAACAATTCGATGTCTTCTTCCAACGCTTGAAATAACACCCGCTACCACCAACTCTGGAGGACAGCCGTCCCGCCTGTTTCTTGGCCACCTGACCAAGATGCAGAAGGAGATGGAAGCGATGTCACAACCGCAAGGTGGCACAGAAAAGTAAGCCGCTATCCTGGCAGAGCTTCATACAAATGACTGGGCCGCACTCGCTTCATTCGAGTGCGGCTCTTTTTTTCGCTCATTCCAACTCTCAAACCCTTCGGCCGCGGACACTCAACGCCCTCATTCGCACCCGCCGCTTCCACATTGCCGTGGAAAATGCACAAATCGCATAGAAAAATATTCGCATTTTCACATTTTTGCATCAATTATTTCTCATGAGAACGACCCTCGATCTGCCAGATCCGCTTTTCAAAGAAGTAAAAACGCGCGCCGTCCAGCAAGGCGTGAAACTCAAAGAGCTTCTCGCTGCCTACATCGAGGCCGGTTTGCGTGCGCCTCAAACGCAGGAAAATGACACTGCCCCGCGTCAGAATCCCCATCCTCTTCCCGTGGGCATTCCCCGCATCCCGGGTGCTCCATTGCACCCAGCCCTGTCCAATGCGGAACTCTTCGCGATTCTTGAGGAAGAGGACATCGAAAACTATCACCGCGTGATCGCCCAGTCGTCAAAAAACATGTAAATGGGCATCAGCCAAATCCTACCGCTCAACGCGGACAATAGCATGCTGCTCGAGGTCGGCGTGGCCGGCTACGACACCTGGCAGGTCACTGACGACTCCGGTAGCGCCGCCACTGATATCCGCGACCAGGTCCATGCCGTGGGTGGTCAAATCGGTCTGGTTTACATGCCCTGGCACGCGGCATTGAACTTGCATGGGTACTATGAGTATGCTGCCGAGGACCGATTCCAAGGCACGACGTTCGGCCTCAGCATCGTCAAAAAGTTTTAAACCCGTTAGGAACGACTGCCATGAAATCGAACGCATTCACAACATTGGCAACACTCGGAGCGGCAATGCTGGCGCTGCCGGGCGTGGTCACTCCCGCAAACGCACAGACGAAGAAACCCAACATCCTGCTCATCATCGCCGATGACATGGGCTACTCCGACCTCGGTTGCTTCGGTGGCGAAATCAAGACCCCGAATCTGGACCGACTGGCCCAGGTGGGTAGAAGGTTCACCAGTTTTTGCGTGGGGCCGACCTGTTCGCCCACGCGCTCAATGCTGCTATCGGGTTGCGACAACCACGTGGCCGGCCTTGGCAACATGGCTGAGTTTCTCGGTCCCCAACAGAATGGCAAACCGGGCTACGAGGGGCACCTAAACGCCCGCGTGGCCAGCATCGCGAGTGTGATGCGCGACACAGGCTATGCGAACTTCATCATGAAGTCCGTGGATGAGCACAAAGCCGACGCCAAGCCATTCTTCGCCTATCTCTCGTTCCAAGCAGTCCACAGCCCTTTCGCCGTGCCGGACGACTGGCTGGACAAATACAAAGGTCAATACGACATGGGCTATGAAGCCCTCCGCGTCGCGCGCCTCGCCCGCATGCAAGAACTCGGCATTGTCGGCAAAGACGTGCAGCCGTTCCCGCGTCTCCCGAAAATTCCCGCGTGGGACTCGCTTAGCTCCGAACAGCGGAAACTTTCGGCCCGCAGAATGGAAATCTATGCCGCGATGCTTGCCAACATGGACTATCACATCGGCCGCGTCCTCGATCACCTCAAGGAATCCGGCCAACTCGACAACACGCTGGTGATCTTCTTTTCGGACAATGGGTCGGAACCCACCGAACTCGCCACGCTGGTTGCATCGGCGTTCTCCGCCGATGCCAAAGAGTGGTTTATGAAAAACTTCGACCAGCGACCGGAGAACTGGGGCAAGAAAGGCTCAGCGGTGGACTACGGCGCGGCCTGGGCGGAGGCCGGTTCAGTGCCGTTCCGAATGTTCAAGGGCTATGTGGCCGAGGGTGGCATCCGTTCACCCCTCATCATCGCCGGCCCCGGCGTCAAGCAAGCCGGCAGCATCAACGACACTTTCCTTCACGTCATGGACATCGCTCCTACACTCTGTGAGTTGGCCGGCGCGGAACATCCATCAAAGAAATCGGATGGCAAGATCGCCCAATTGCAGGGCAAGTCGCTGGTTTCATTGCTCGCCGGCAAGTCCGAGGCCGTGCGTGGTGACCGCGATTGGGTTGGGTGGGAAATGTTCGGCAACCGCGCCGTGAGGCGGGGTGACTGGAAGATTCTCAATCTCTTGCGCGCCGCCGGCGGCACCGGCGAATGGCAGTTGTTCAACCTCAAGGCCGACCCGGCGGAGACACACGACCTCGCTAAGGACAATCCCAATCAACTGAAGGAACTCGTCACCTTGTGGGACGAGTATGCCAAGAACAACGGCGTCATTCTCAGCGGCGAAGGACCTTTCATGCGAGGCAAAGAAGCCAGCGTCGCGGAAGATCTTGGCGACTAATCTCCAGCCAGCTTGACCGAAACCAAGCTCTCATTATCATAAAAAATGAAAACCAAACATAGCCGAATACGGTCCACGGACCCAAAAGAGGGCCCCAAATAGGGCTTGCTCAATAGCCAGCTGCAATTTGCTCATTGCCATGAGCAAATCCAATGAAGCGCATCCAACTCTACTCCCAACTGCTTTCCCGCGTGCAGGAACCGCGGCGCTTTATCCAAGTGCTGGCCGGTCCCCGGCAGGTGGGCAAAACGACTTTGGCCCGCCAGGTGATGGACGCAAGTGGGCTTGCCGTGCATTACGCCGCGCAACATGGTGCATAGCTGGGCCCGCGACTTCACCAGCAACACCGAATCCTCGTGGAACGACGATTTAATGCTTGAGTAATCTAAAGACGTACTTTAGGATTCTCATATATGAAATACATACCACGCACCCTGGAAAAGCAGCTCTCACAGGCCGCCCGCCACTTTCCCGCGGTGGTGCTCACAGGCCCGCGCCGGGCGGGCAAGACCATGCTGCTGCGCCGGCTTTTTCCCAAGGCGAGCTACTTCCTGCTCGAGGATCCTGACGTGGTGGGGCGGCTGCGGGCCGACCCGCAGGGATTCCTTGATGACCTCAAAACGCCTGCCATCCTCGACGAAGTGCAGCATGTGCCGGAAGTGTTAGCATACGTCCGCTCGAGAATTGATCGCCAGCCGCGTCGCATGGGCCAATGGCTGCTGACCGGCTCGCAGGAATCACCTCTGATGCAGGGCGTCTCGGAATCCATGGCGGGCCGCGCCGCCGTGCTGCAATTGCTGCCCCTGTCCGTGCGGGAGACACCCAAGGTCAGCCTGCTGCGCGGCGGCTACCCCGAAGTGCTGGCACGACCGGGCGGGGCGCGACTGTGGTTCAGTTCGTATTTGCAGACCTATCTTGAGCGTGACGTCCGGGCGGTCATGGCGGTGAAGGATCTCGCGACCTTCCGCCGTTTTCTCGCGCTGGTGGCCAGCCGCCACGGGCAGATTCTCAACAAGACGGATCTCGCCGCGCCTCTGGGTGTGAGCGTGCCGACGATCACCCAGTGGCTGGGCGTGCTGGAGACAACCGCGCAACTTCAGATCGTGCCGCCGTATTATGAAAACCTTGGGAAACGGCTGATCAAGTCGCCCAAGGTATATCTAGCGGATTCCGGCCTGGCGTGTCACTTGTTAGGCATTGAATCCGCAGCGGAACTCGCGCGCTCACCGTTCTTCGGCGCGCTTTTCGAGGGCTTCCTCGCAGCGGAAATCGCCAAAGGCCAGGTCAACGCCGGACGCCGCCGTGAGCTTTACTATTTTCGCGACGAGCAGGGCCTGGAAGTGGATTTCCTCATGCCCGGACGCGGCGGTTCGGTGGCATTGGTGGAATGCAAGGCCGGTCGCACGGTCACTCCCGCGATGGCCGCACCGATGCAGCGACTGGCTGAAGCGATGCAGCGGAAACACCCGAAGACCGCACCCGTTCCGATGTTTCTGGTCCATCGGGAACCAAAAGCAGGAACACCGACCCGCGCCGTCGCCCCCGGCGTGCTCGCGTTGCCATGGCGGCGGTTTATCAATGGACTGTGACCAATACCATCCCAGGACACCGTGAAACTAGGGGCCGGCATGGTGGCCACCATGTCCGCGTTGACCCTCGGCCTGCTCGTCAGCTCGGCCAAAAACACCCTTGACACAATGAATCTCGCCATCGCCCAGCACGGCGCACGCATCATCCAGCTCGACCAATTGCTGGTCGAGTATGGACCGGAGAGCCGCCCGGTCCGCGATCAACTCAAAACCTCCGTGGCCCAACAGGTGGATAGAGTCTGGCACCCATCCGCGGCGGACGGGTCCGGCTTGCGCGCCGTGGAAAAGTCCACCGCCATGTTCGACCTGCAAGCTGGCCTGCACGCATTGTCGCCGCAGACCGATGCGCAGAAATCCACCCTCAGCCAGATCCAACAGATTTGTAGTGAAATGTGGCAGAACCGGCTCTTGATACTCGAGCAACAGCAGCAACCTGTAACGCCGGCATTTGTCGTGCTGCTCGCATTCTGGCTAGCTGTGTTGTTTCTGAGCTTCGGCCTGTTCGCGCCGCGCAACGCAACCGTCCTGGCCGTGCTGCTGGTTTGCGCGTTTTCCGTATCTTCCGCGGTGTTCCTGATTCTCGAAATGAGCCACCCGCTCGACGGCCTCATCAAGGTCTCCAACGCGCCAATGCTCAAGGCGCTGGAATTGATCGGCCAATGAACACCACCACCACTCCAACCCACCATGAAAGCATCTCTACCTTCGCGATCTTCGCGTCCTTCTGTTAATCCATTCTCATGTTTTCCAAACAGAAGCCCGCTAAGATCGCCAAGGATGATGAGAGCATGCGCTAGTCCCGAATTCTTTCGCGTCCTCCTGTGCCATCCTTTCTTCCTGAAATCCATCCACGATGAACCCCACCCAAAATTTTCATTTTAGAACTTGTCCCGGAGCCAGCAGAGAGGATAGTCGGACGTCATTGTCCCGACCCCCGACCCCCAACCCCCGTTCAATCATTGAATCCCACTGTTTCCTTCTGTTCAATAACACAAACTCCACGCCAACAGAAAGCAAGCGCAGCATGCTGATCGTGGCCCATATCCCCGCCGACCTCGATCCCTCGGAACTCGAAATGAGCCTTGCCGCCAAGATCGGCCCGGACTGCGATATCAAAGTCAGGGTGTACTGATTCAATACTCCTCCACTCCAATACTCCAATTTCCCCACCATGAAATACAAACCAACAACCTGCGTCTGGCCGTTGCATGTTCTAACGGCCACCCTCATGGCCTGCGCTCCCGCGTTGGCCCAGCAAATCACCGGCACGCCCGGTTCACCCAGCGCCACGACTTCCGTCAATGGCAAACAACTCCCCGCTCCCGATCCGAAATTCGGCGGCGTGATCAAGGACGGCGCCCTGCAATCCAAAGCCTGGTGGGCGCCGCGCATTGTTCCACCCAAGGGCGCTCCCAACGTCCTCCTCATCATCACCGATGACTCCGGGTTCGGCGTGCCGGGCACCTTCGGCGGCGTCATCCCGACGCCCACGATGGACCGCCTGGCGAAGACCGGCCTGCGCTACAACAACATCCACTCCACCGCGCTCTGCTCGCCGACGCGCGCCGCGCTCATTACCGGCCGCAATCATCATTCGGCAGGCTTTGGGGTGGTCTCCGAGCAGTCCACCGGCTTCCCCGGTTACAACAGCATCATCGGCAAGGACAAGGCCACCATTGGTCGTATGTTGTTAGATAATGGCTATGCAACTTCGTGGTTTGGCAAGAATCACAACACGCCGTCGTTCGCTGCCAGCCAGGTCGGGCCGTTCGACCAATGGGTGACCGGTATGGGCTTCGAGTATTTCTACGGCTTCAATGGCGGCGATGCCAACCAGTGGCAGCCGAATCTGTTCCGCAACACGACCCAGATCTATCCGTTCGAGGGCAAGCCGGGCTGGAACCTCGTCACCGGCATGGCCGACGATGCGATTGATTACCTGAGCCGCATCAACCAGACGGCGCCCACCAAACCGTTCTTCGTGAAATACGCACCCGGAGCCACGCACGCGCCGCATCATCCGACCAAGGAGTGGGTGGATAAAATCAGTGCGATGCATCTGTTCGACGGGGGCTGGAACAAGCTCCGTGATACCATCTTTGCCAATCAGAAGAAGCTCGGAGTCATCCCGCAGGACACCCAACTCGAGCCATGGCCCACAAAGATCCTCAAGAACTGGGACGACTGCACGCCCGAGGAAAAGAAACTCTTCATCAAACAGGTGGAAGTCTTCGCCGCCTATGAGGCTTACAACGACTACGAGATCGGCCGGGTCATCCAGTCCATCGAGGACATGGGCAAGCTCGACAACACACTCATCATCTATATCAATGGCGACAACGGCACCAGTGCCGAAGGCGGCCCGATGGGCACGCCTAACGAAGTCGCGTGGTTCAACGGCGTTAGCGAGATGCCGGTCGAGGTTCAGATGAAGTTCTACGACGTCTGGGGCACCGAACAGACGTATAACCACATGTCGGCCGGCTGGTCATGGGCCTTTGATACGCCTTTCACCTGGTTCAAACAAAACGCCTCGAAACTCGGCGGTGTCCGCCAGTGCATGGCGGTCTCATGGCCGGCACGCATCAAGGAGGCCGGTGGCCTGCGCGAGCAATTCATGCACGTCATCGACGTGGTGCCCACCATCCTCGAGGCGGCCGGCATCAAGGCACCCGAAATGGTGGACGGCATCAAACAGGCGCCGATCGAGGGCACGAGCTTCGCCTACACCTTCGACGCGAAGAACGCCAAGGCACCGTCCAAGCACAAGACCCAGTATTTCGAGATGATGGGCCAGTGGGCGCTCTATCACGATGGCTGGCTGCTCAGCACCGAGGTGAACCGCGCGCCGTGGCAGGCCTTCGGCCCCGCCAATCCCGATCCGCTCAACAACCAGAAGCTCGAACTCTACGACCTGAACAAGGACTTCAGCCAATCGCAGAACATCGCCGCCAAATTCCCCGACAAAGTGAAGGAGATGAAGGCGATGTTCATCGCGGAAGCGAAGAAATACCAGGTCTTCCCGATGGATGCCTCGGTGGCCGCCCGCATCGTCGCCCCGCGGCCTAACATTACAGCCGGCCGCACCGAGTTCGTCTATACCAAGCCGATGGTCGGCCTGCCGCAGGGCGATTCGCCGATGTTGCTCGACACCTCATACACCATCACGGCGGATCTCACGGTTCCTGAAGGCGGTGCCGAGGGCATGATCCTGACTTCCGGCGGACGCTTCGCCGGCTACGGCTTCTATCTGCTCAAAGGCAAGCCGGCGTTTCTGTGGAACCTCGTTGATCTTGAACGTATCAAGTGGGAAGGCCCGGACGCACTCACTCCCGGCAAGCACACCGTCGAGTTCGATTTCAAGTATGACGGCCTGGGTCTGGGCACGCTCGCCTTCAACAACATGAGCGGCCTCGGTCGCCCCGGCACCGGCACACTCAAGGTGGACGGCAAGGTCGTGGATACCAAGACCATGCCCAAGACCTTGCCCATGATCCTGCAATG
The DNA here is from genome assembly GCA_026397695.1 of Verrucomicrobiota bacterium. Lineage (GTDB taxonomy): Bacteria > Verrucomicrobiota > Verrucomicrobiia > Verrucomicrobiales > Akkermansiaceae > Luteolibacter. The sequence continues at coordinate 12,690 of JAPLUJ010000611.1, forward strand.
GGACGAAGCCTTCGACATCGGCTCGGACACGCTCACCGGCGTGAACGACGCGGACTACAAGCCGCCGTTTGCTCTAACAGCCAAGCTTGACAAGCTGACGATCAAGGTGGACCGCCCGCAGTTGTCGCCCGAGGACATCAAGAAACTCGAGGAGGGAATGAAGGGGGCCACCGACACGAAGTAAGTTAGCCAAGTAACTCGTTTCGCTCGTGAACCACGCGGGCCGCCTCCCACGAGGCGACCCGCGAACTCACCAGCAAAGGGATTTCTTCACACACCCGAAACCACCACCCAAAATCAAACACACCATGATCAAACACACCATGACCTGCGCGGCGCTCACCGCGCTTCTTGCCAACCCCCTCAGCTTGCTCGCCCAGGAGCGCTATTCGATTCCGGCCGATCCGAAGCTCAAGTATTCCACACCCATCGCGCCCGGTGTGGCCGTGCCCGACAAGATCGAGAGTTCCATCGGCACGCTCGACCTCAGCTACGGCTATCCATCTGCCGACACCGTCGGGAAAATCTACGACAACCTCGACCGGTCCCGCGCCCTGCAGGCCTACCTCATGGCCATCCCGGTCGTGAACCAAGCCGGCATGCGTGACTCGCTCGGCCAGTTCGGCCCGGTCAACCAGACCGACGTCCTTTGGGAGGGCCTCGTCGATCCCCGCTCCGTCGAACTCACGGCCAACGACAACACGATCTACAACTTCATCTGGATCGACACCAAGAAGGGTCCGCTGGTTCTTGAAGTCCCGCCCGAGGTCCTCGGCGGCGTGAACGATTTCTGGTATCGCTGGGTCGCCGATGTCGGTATCACCGGTGAGGACCGGGGCAAAGGCGGCAAGTATCTCGTCCTGCCTCCCGGTTACAAAGGCGAGGTGCCTCCAGGCTATATAGTCATGCGCCCTAACACCTACGGCAACTGGTTTTTCTTCCGCGCTTTCGTCGTCAATGGATCCACCAAGCCCGGCGTCGAGCTCGTAAAGAAGCACCTCAAGATCTATCAGATATCCGACGCGGCCAATCCGCCGGCGATGAAGTTTGCCAATGCCTCGGGCGTCCCGGCCACCTTTGTCGCGCCCGGCGACTATGCCTTTTGGGAAATGCTCAACAAGGTTATCCAGGAAGAGCCCGCAGGCGGCAGCGACCCGACCATGCTGGGCCTCTTCGCCTCCATCGGCATCGTCAAAGGCCAGCCTTTCGCGCCCGACGAACGGATGAAAAAAATCCTTATCGACGCGGCGAATATCGGCGCCGTCACCGCCCGCACCATCGCCTTCAAGGTGCGCTCCAAGGAAGCCTACTATTTCCCTAACAGCACGTGGCGCCTGCCCTTCTTCGGCGGCTACAAGTTTGAGAGCGCGCCCGGCGTGACGAACATGGATGGTTACATCCAGTATTACTATTTCGCCACTGGCGTCACGCCCGCCATGGAGATGAAGATGGTCGGCAAAGGTTCGCAATATCCGTGGTCCGTGCAGGACTCGAATGGCAACCCCTTTGACGGCGGCAAGATTTACAAGATGCACCTCCCGCCCAATGTCCCGGTCAAGGACTTCTGGTCAGTCATCGTCTATGACAACCAGACGCGTTCGATGATCCAGACGGACCAGAAAGCCCCCAGCGTAACGAGCCAGAACAAGGACGTGAAGATCAATGCCGACGGCTCGGTGGACGTTTACTTCGGTCCGAAAGCCCCCGCCGGTTACGAAAACAACTGGGTGCAGACGCTGCCCGGCAAAGGCTGGTTCATGATCCTGCGCCTCTACGGCCCACTCGAGCCGTGGTTCGATAAGACCTGGCGTCCCGGCGAGATCACGCCCGTGAACTAACTCGTTTCGATCATGAAACGCGCGGGCCGCTGCGCAAGGAGCGACCCGCGAATTCACCAGCGAAGGGATCTCATCACACACCCAATCCCATTCCCATGCGATCTTATCTGAACCCCCTTGCGGCCACTGCGGCACTCGTTCTATCAGCCGGCTTCTTCACCTGCTGCGAGAAAAAATCCGATTCCGTCACACAAGCCGGGCAGGCCGACACGCAAGCCGGGATCCCGGCACCGGGCATCGAGGAAATCAAGGCCATCGCCGAGGAGGGCTTCATCTACGGGTTGCCGCTGGTGATGAACTACACGGCGAACTATCAGTTTTGGCTGGATAAGTCTTCTAGCCAGTACAAGTGCCCGCTGAACCAGCTATTCAGCGAGCGCCGGGTCTTCACCTACAAGGACACCGCCGTGGTCGTGCCTAACAGCGACACGCCCTACTCCTTTGTGTGCCTCGACCTGCGCGCCGAGCCGTATGTCGTCAGCGTCCCGGCGGTCGAAAAGGAACGCTATTACTCTATCCAGTTCGTGGACTGGAACACCTTCAACTACGGCTACGTCGGCAGCCGCGCCACGGGTAATGAGGCCGGCGATTACCTCGTTGCCGGTCCCGATTGGAAAGGCGGGACGCCCGCCGGGATCAAGGGTGTGTTGCGCCCGACCACACAGTTCACGCTTGCCATCTTCCGCACCCAGCTCTTCGGGCCGGAAGATATGCCGAATGTCGCGAAAGTGCAGGACGGCTACACGGTGCAACTTCTCTCCGCATTCCTGAAGCAGCCCGCGCCACCCGCCGCGCCAACGATCGATTTTCCCAAAGCCAACGAGGAACTCGCAAAGACGAATTTCTTTGAATATGTGGACTTCGCGTTGCAGTTCGCGCCCGCCGGTCCGGAGGAAAAGGAAATCCGCGCCAGGCTCGCGAAGATCGGCATCGGCCCGGGCAAGACATTCAACTTCAAAGACCTCTCGCTCGAGCACAAGGCGGCCGTCCTCATCGGCCTCAAGGAAGGCATGAAAAAGGTCGAGGCAAAGGCCTCGGCAATCGGCAAAAAAATCAACGGCTGGAGCGTCGGGTCCGCCTTCGGCGACCGCGGGTTTTACAAGGGCGACTGGCTGGTGCGCGCCGCCGCCGCCAAGGCTGGCATCTATGGCAATAGCGCCGACGAGGCCATGTATCCCATGTCGCGCTGGACGGCCGGCGGCGAGACGCTCGATAGCAGCAAGCACAACTACACGCTCACCTTCGCCGCCGGGCAACTGCCGCCGGTGAATGCCTTCTGGTCGGTGACGATGTATGACGGCAAGAGCCAGCTCCTGATCGAGAACCCGATCAACCGCTACCTCATCAATTCGCCCATGTTGCCCGACCTCAAGAAGAACGCCGACGGCTCGCTCACACTCTACATTCAGAAAGACAATCCCGGTGCCGACAAGGAAGCCAACTGGCTGCCCGCGCCCAACGGCACGATCTATCTGGTCATGCGCCTCTACTGGCCGAAAACCGAAGCGCCTTTAATTCTGCCGCCGGGTGAGGGAACTTGGAAGCCGCCGGGTATCGTGCAGGTGAAGTGATTCGCTCGTGAAACACGCCAGCCGTCTCTAACGAGTCGGTCCGCGACTTCACCAACGAGACGACAATTAAACGAAACCAAACCGGACGGAGAAAAGATCGCAACCATGAAAATGATCCCTGCCATTTTTGAAGGACATGAAATCCGTCGCATCTACGACGAGAAGACCGAGACGTGGTTTTTCTCCGTCGTGGACATCATCCGGGTGCTCACGCAGCAGCCGGATTTTCAGACGGCCAGAAAGTATTGGAACAAGCTCAAAGAGCGGCTGCGCAAGGAAGGAAATCAGTCGGTGACAAATTGTCACCGACTGAAAATGGAAGCCGCCGACGGCAAAAGCTACCTCACCGACGTCGCCAATGCCGAGACCCTGCTGCGCCTCGTCCAGAGCGTGCCCAGCCCCAAGGCCGAGCCGATCAAACTCTGGCTTGCCAAAGTGGGCTACGAGCGGATGCAGGAGATGTCCGATCCCGCCCGTGCTCTCGAACGCGCCCGCGCTACCTGGCAGAAACATGGCCGCAGCGACAAGTGGATTCAGCAGCGCATGACCGGCCAGGAAACCCGTAACAAACTCACCGATTACTGGGCCACGCACGACATCAAAAAAGGCGATGAATACGCCATCCTCACCAACCTCATCCATCAGGAATGGAGCGGTGTCAGCGTCACGGCGCACAAAGATTTGAAGGGTCTCAAAACCCAGAACCTGCGCGACCACATGAGCGAGGCTGAACTCATCTTCACCGCGCTGGCCGAGCTTTCCACCCGCCAGATTGCCGAGACCGTGAATGCGACCGGCATGCCCGAAAACAAGACCGCCGCAAAGACGGGCGGGAAAATTGCGAAACGCGCCCGCTTGGAACTTGAAGCGCGGACCGGTCGTCGCGTCGTGACCGGCGAAAACAATCTAGCGCCCGACAGTGGCAAAAAAATCCGCGGGGCAAACGAATGAACCAATGAATGCAGGACGCCCCACCACTCCACCACTCCACCCATCAACAATCATGAAAACTAACAGACATATGGCTTCAGAACTCAGCAAACCACCTCGTTTGGGTCGAATGGCCGAGCAAGTTCGATTCCCTCAAAGGTAGGGACGGTCGGCCTCGGCCGTCCCACTTGTCCGCCGGATGGCGGTGCGAATGGAGGGAGCTTGATTCGCTAAAATCCAAGCGCTTAGCCATTCGCTTCCTCCGTGTCCTTTCAGGCCGCAAGGCCA
>JAPLUJ010000611.1:17331-25995 GCA_026397695.1 Verrucomicrobiota bacterium
GAGCTTGATTCGCTAAAATCCAAGCGCTTAGCCATTCGCTTCCTCCGTGTCCTTTCAGGCCGCAAGGCCAGTCACGGCGCGGCGAGGCCGCCACGCCCTACCATTTCAGGGAATCCGGCTTGCTCGACACTACGGCGTTTCAGAGGTCAAACGCTGAGTTCTGGGCTTGTATCTGAGTCCCGCCTTCAACTGGTGGTCCAACGCCCACTTGTTTCGCAACATCGGCCTGGGCATCCTGTTAGTCGGATTGTGGCCCGTCTGGCACGGGCGGAGCAAGAACTGGTCCGGTCTGAAAATGGGCATGAGCAAATGCATCGTGTGCGCCGCCGCACTTCTGTTAGTCGCGGTGTTCACTACCCGCATCATGAACGTTGGCCGGGGCAAGCCGGTGTTCCTCTACAACCTGCTCAACCTCAAACGCACGATCTGGGCCGGCCAGGCACTCGGCACCGGCAAGCACACCATCGTCTTCGACTACAAGCCTGATGAACCAGGCTTGGGCAAGAGTGGCAAGGGCGCGCTCTCCGTGGATGGCAAGGAAGTCGCTAAAAACTCCATGGAACATGGTACCCCGATCACCTTCCCCGAGGACGAAAACTTCGACATCGGCAGCGACACGCGCAGCGGCGTCGCCATGCTGAAGTATCGCTACAAATGTCCCGTTCAAGTTCACCGGCACGATTGACAAGCTCAGCTTCAAGCTCGAACCTGAGCCCAAGGCCGCACCGGAGGACAAGGCAGAGCTAGCGCCTACGCCAGCGCCGGAGCCGGATCCCATTGATACAAACATATGACGAAAACATATATGTATTTGATGTGTCTTGCGTTGGCGGCCGGCCTTGTTTCCTGCACGGCATATTCCAGTGAGGAAAAGGCGGATGATCGGGTTTTGGCTCAGGACTATATGAACGCGCCGTTCGTTTGCCGGGTGAGCCTTTTACCGCGAGACCTTCGGTAGGCAGGTGCGTGTGGCTCAAGCTTGATCCGGCTACCATGCAGTTCGGCGTGGTGACACAAAATTTCGAAGGCGAATCAAGATAGTGTTTAAACCTGAAAACAGAAGTTGAAACCACGAAATTCACGAAACTTCACGAAAGGTCAGGCGATTCCAGACTTTACCTGATTCACTTTTTTGTGGAAGGACATCCTAACTGCTTCTTATTTCATTCGAAATTCGGAATCTTGATGTCGTCGGTCGTTTCCGTCCTGACAACTGTCTTCAATACCGACTCCACCGGTGTTCGCCGGCGGTTTACCTATGGCTACCCGCCCTGAAAAGATTCCTTGGCACTGTGAAACGGATGGGTATGCTCACCGACAAGGATTTCCTCACCCCGCTTCCCATGAAAAACAATAACCGCTCTAACATTCAATACGCTTCGCTTGTCCGTTCCGCTCTTGGTCTGATATTCATCGCCACATCGATCGGGTGCGCTCCCAAATCCGCCTGGGATGGCAAATATCGCGCCGACCGCAAGGAACGGCTGACACGCGGATGCACCTTCTACTTCGATGGCGCCGGTGGCGGCACCACGAAGTCTAACTACGCGGAGGGTGTCGTGGAAGGCATGCTGGCGGGTGGATACCGTGGTGCGGGTGAGCTTGTCTCGTGGGAGACCAACAAGGGCTTGATGGCGGATCAGGATGCCAGCGTCGCCTACAAGCGGACCAAGGCGCAGGCGGGTGCCGCCCGCATCCGGAACTATCAGAAGGAACACCCCGGCACGCCGGTGAACTTGCTCGGCTTCTCCGCCGGCACGGCCGAGGCCATCTTCGCGCTCGAGGTGCTGCCGGAGACGGCGCCGGTGGATCATGTCGTATTGTTAGGCACATCCATCAGCCGTGACTACGACATGACCGAGGCGCTCAAGCGGGTGAGGAACAAACTGTATATCTTCACCTCCACCCACGACCAAATGCTCGGGACACTGATGCCGCTCTCAGGAACCGCCGACCGGAAGTTCCACGACCCCGGCGCGGGCATCAAGGGATTTGTCCTCCCCGCCGGGGCCTCCGCCGCCACGCGCCAGCTATATGCCAACAAGATCGTCACCATCCCCTACTCCGGGGATTTCCGCAAGGACAATGACATGGGACACCACTTCGACAATGTGAAGATGGAATTCATCCGTGACCATGTGGCTCCCCTGCTCATCGGCCGGCACGCCCGTTCATCGTAATCGTCACAGGCTCGCGTGGGTCCTGATGACAATCATCTTCCTCAACCCGGTGCTGCAAATCGAGGATGGCAAGTTCGACATGAATACCTACGCGCTGAAGTATATCAGATCATTCGAGCTCTTTGACAAGTCGGCCCGCATCGACATCACCCAGAACTATCAGAGTGGCGATTGGTCCGGCTTGCAGGCTGGCCAACCGATCAGCACCGCACGCGACGGCTGGGCCGACACCACCGTGCGTTTTGCGATCAACCTGCTGGGAGCACCACCGCTGGCGGGCAAGGAGTTCGCGGAATACCGCGCACACGCCGATTGTGAAACCATCATCGGCGCGGGTCTTGCCGTGGATCTCCCAACCGGCGAATACTTCGATGACAAGCTCATCAACCTCGGCAACAATCGCTTCGCTTTCCGGCCGCAACTCGGCTTGGTTCACCAACGCGGCAAGTGGACGGGCGAACTCACCACCTCGGCCAGATTCTTCACCGACAACGAGGATTTCTTCAACGGCAAGCGACTGCAGGAGTATCCGGGCTATTTCGCCCAAGGACACCTGATCTATAACTTCACCCCGGGCCTGTGGCTCAGTGCCAGCATGGGCTATTTCTTCGGCGGTGAATCCACCATCGACGGCACATCCTCGGATGACCGCCAGAGCGACCTCGGCTGGGCGCTTTCCATGGGCATCCCGATCACCCGCAACTTCGGCTTGAAACTCACCTACATCGGCATCCGGACCCTGACGAATACCGGCAGCGATACCGATACCTTGGCGCTCGGATGTTCCGTGATGTGGTAGCGATTTGCTTTTTTTATGATTGAAAAAAACCTCGCCGAGGCCAACATCGTCATCGCCTAACCGAAAACATCTACCTATTATGAAACACAACACCACATCAATCGTAGCGCACCTCATCCCCGCCGCTCTCTGTGCCGCCCCGCTGCTCGCCAGCGCCGGACAAACCGTCGCCGAGCCCAGCATCACCGCCGCGGCACCCAATCCATGGGAATTCCGCATCACCCCCCTCTACGGTTGGCTCACCGCGCTTGACGGCACCACCGGACCGGATGTCTTGCCCGCCAATGTGGATGAGAGCTTCACTGACATCCTCGACGTGCTCAAAATGTATGCCTCTCTACAAATGGAAGCCCGCTACGACCGCTGGGGTTTCCTCGCCGACGGCTTCTATGCGTGCCTGGGCAATTCCGCACAATCTACTGGACCGTTGCGCGAGAATGTCAACCTGAGCCTCAAACAATTCCTCGGAGAATTCGAGGTTCTCTACCGGATTTCCGAAACCCCGACACACTTCCTCGATGTGTATGCAGGAGTGCGCTATAATTGGCTCAAGCTCAATCTCGATGTCACTGGGTCGTTCAGCCGCTCGGCATCACCTGAAAAGGGCTGGGTCGATCCCATCGTCGGCCTCCGTGGCCAGTGGAACATCAATGACCGCTGGTATCTTGCCGGCAAAGGAGACATCGGCGGTTTCGAAGTCAACTCGGATTTTACCTGGAACCTTCAGGCAACCGTCGGCTACAACATTACCAAAAATTTCTCTACCGAGGTTGGCTATCGCTACTTTGATACCAACTACGACAAAGGTGGATTCACCTATGACATGGCCGAGAAAGGTGCCCTGATTAACTTCATCCTCAAGTTCTAACAAACAATCCACTGTTCCAAAAATAGTGTTGCTCACCGTGATCGGGTGCGTCGCTGTGGATTTCCAACATGCGACCGGCCGCGCCGGTTCCTGGAGACCAGTCCCGATGGATCCATCATTGCCAACATCACCCTCTCGTCGCTGAATATCCGCCTCACTCTGCTCGCCGCGCTCGCACTCGCCGGGTGCGCGCAAATCGCCACGGTCAAGGAAATCAAGCTATCCAAGTAATGGAAACCACCGCAAAACATCCCCGGCGGAAACTCCCACGTTGGGGCGGAATCGTTCTGGGCCTGCTCGCGATCTATCTGATAGTCGCATACCTCGTCATGCCGTGGATGGATGTCATGAAGTCACGTCGGCATCCGGACATGGCGGCGGGGGAGCATCTCACGCAAACCAAGACCGGTCTCCCCGGAGATCCGCTCAACATCGCCCTGGTCGGCAACGAGGATGAGGTCATCGGAGTGCTGCTCGCCGCGGCATGGATCCCCGCCAACGCGCTGAGCGTCCGCAGCAGCGTGCGCATCGCGGTGGATACCGTCATTGCCAAACCGGATCGCAACGCTCCGGTGAGCAACCTCTACTTATATGGCCGCAAGCAGGATCTCGCATTTGAAAAACCCATCGGCCACAGCCCGCGCGAACGCCATCACGTCAGATTCTGGCGCTCCGATAAGACGGACCATGGCCGGCCGGTGTGGATGGGCGCGGCCACCCACGACCTCGGCGTCGAACTGAGCCGCACCACCGGCGAGGTAACCCATCACATATCACCGGAGGTGGATGCGGAGCGTGACCTACTGCTTGCCGATCTCACACAAACCAAGCTGGTGTCGGACACCCGCTGGATCGCCGGCTTCCACACCATCCTGCAAGGCCGCAACGGCGGCGGTGATCCGTGGCATACCGATGGCCGGCTGCCCGTCGCAACGCTCGCGCCCGCAAACCCATGAAAACTTATGTGGATAACAGACAGGCGATCCAAATCGCCATAGGCTCACATGGGTCCTGATGCTCATGCTTGTGGTAGTCGGCAAACTGAACGTATGCCAACTCATGCCGCAGACAGGCGCGCAATTGCTCGTTTTTCCTGCCGCATATAATCATAGAATAATCTATTTATTTCACTGTATTTATTTTCCAACGGATGCATTTTCCGCTTGCGCTCATGAAGGGAAATGACTAATGCGGCATCGAAGGGAAACTCCATGGTGGGGTTTCCTTCAGAGAAGTAGTAACCACTGAAATCATTATGAAAACGCATCAGTCAATTCGTTTGTTGGCAGCGGTGGTTTTTATGGGAGTCCTCTCCTTCACCGCCAGCGCAGCGTTGATACAGTTACAGTTGCCTTACCTGGAGTACGGCCATGTTTACAACACCGACAGCGGCATGGCGGGCGGGAATCCTGTCCCGTGGTGTGCCCCCACAGCCACCGCGAATTCGTTTCAATTCCTCGAAACCCACTATCCGCTGATTCTTCCGGGTCAGCCGCTCACCGGTGGCAACGTCATCGGGCTCCGCAATCAGTTGGCCACAGGCTGGATTGGCGCTGACAACATCCAACACCCCGGCATGATCGTCAGCCCCCAAGGGTCCAGCGATCAAAGCTGGTGGGAACACAAGGTCTGGTGGATTGAGGACCATGTACCCGCCAACACCATCGTGTTCGGCGGCATGATCGAAAGCGATCCCACCAGCTGGTATCGTGGCGGAGATCTGATCCAGGGTTCTCCCACTTGGAATTTCCTCTGGCAGGAGGTGGCGGATGGGGAGGATGTCGAAATCAAAATAGATATCGGCACCTCCGTCGCCCATGTTCTGACCCTGACCAGCATGAACTTCGACGATACCAACAACAACCTGATGTGGGATCCCGGTGAGGCTCGCATGATCGACTATATCGATCCTAACAACCCATCCCAGCTTTTTCAGGCAACGGTCAGCGCCAACCTGGTCGGCAGCCGACTTGAGTTCTGGTGGAACAACGGCGGTGCCAACTTACCCCCCCGCTGGGCCACGATCGAAGGCGCTTACACCGAGAGCGTCCCCGAACCGACAGTGCTTGGCCTGTTGGTACTGGGCATGCTGACGCTGCTGCATCGGCGGTCCCGCGCTTGAGCAACCGCGGCAAAATCCCCAACAGACTACTTGGCGCTGAGGATCTGATAGGTATTCTCAGCGGCAAGGATGTTTGTGCTTTACTGGCGCACCGGAACACCTCTTCATCGCCGCACCGCGAACCCCGTTTCCACATGCACACCCACCCGCAACGCAATTCCCTAACAGCAGTCAGTCAGTTATTGTGTGCGTGTTTGATGATGACGGGAATGCCTTCTGTCCGGGGAGAATCCGCCGGTGCGGCGCTGGCGCCTGCCGAGAACATGAGTCTTTGGTACAGGCAGCCGGCCAAGGCGGATGTCTGGGTGGAGGCATTGCCGATTGGCAATGGCCGGCTGGGCGCGATGATTTACGGCGACGTGGCGAAGGAACACCTCCAGTTCAATGAGGACACGCTGTGGAGCGGCAAGCCCCATGAATACCAGCACGAGGGCGCGGTGAAATACCTGGCCGAGATCCGCAAACTGCTCGCCGACGGCAAGCAAAAAGAAGCCGAGAAGTTGGCGGGCAAATGAATCTCAACACCGCAGTCGCGAGTGTGACTTACCGGATCGGCGATGTGGCCTATGAACGGGTCGCGTTCGCCAGCAATCCGGACCAAGTGATTGTCTGGCGGGTGTCCGCGAACCGGCCGGGTTGCGTGAGTTTCAAGGCCGCATTGAAGACGCCGCATGGTGGCGTGCGGACTGCCGTGAAGGGCGATGCCCTGGCGTTTTTCGCGGATTATGAAGGCGACTGGAAAAAGGAGCGCCTGGGGTTCGAGGCGCGCATTCGGGTAGTGGCGGATGGCGGGAAAGTCACGGTCGCCAATGATTTCATCACCGTCGAGAACGCCAACAGCGCGCTGCTCACGCTTGCCGCCGCCACGAGTTTCGTGAACTTCCGTGACATCAGCGCCGATCCGTCCGCGCGGTGCGACGCAACCATGGCGGCCATGGCACAAAAGGACTTCCCAACCCTCCTGAAAACTCACCTCACGGATTATCAGAAACTCTATCAGCGGGTGGCGATCCATCTAGGAAGCACGGCGGCGGCCGGTCTGCCGACCGACGAACGCCTGACGCAGAATCAGACCAGGACCGACCCTGCCCTGGCCGCGCTGTTTTTCCAGTATGGCCGCTATCTGTTGATTGCCAGTTCCCGGCCCGGCACACAGCCAGCCAACCTGCAGGGCATTTGGAACGCCCGGATGAATCCGCCCTGGGACAGCAAGTGGACCACCAATATCAATGTGGAGATGAACTACTGGGGCGCGGAAACGTGTAATCTATCGGAATGCCATGAGCCCCTGTTTGATTTGATAGATGATCTTGTGATCAGCGGTCAGAAAACGGCGCAGGCGCATTATGGGGCTAGGGGATGGGTGCTGCATCACAATACCGATCTCTGGCGTGGCACGGCCCCGATCAATGCCTCCGACCATGGCATCTGGGTTACCGGCGGGGCCTGGCTCTGCCACCATCTCTGGGAGCATTACCAGTTCACCGGCAACAAGGAGTTTCTTGCAAAGCGCGCTTATCCCGCGATGAAGGGGGCGGCGCTGTTCTTCACGGACTTCCTGGTCAAGGATCCGAAAACGGGGTGGCTGATCAGCACGCCCTCCAATTCGCCGGAGCAGGGCGGGCTGGTTGCCGGCCCGGCCATGGATCACCAGATCATCCGCAGCCTGTTTGCCAACACCGCGGCGGCGGCAGGGATTCTCGGCGTGGACCAGGAGTTTGCCGCCAAGCTGATAGAGATGGGCCGCCAGATTGCACCCAACCTGATAGGCCGGCACGGCCAGTTGCAGGAATGGAGCCTGGTCGATCAAGATGATCCTAACGAGAAGCACCGTCACGTGTCGCACCTCTGGGCGCTCCATCCCGGCACGGAAATCACACCGGCCACGGCCAACCTGTTTGCCGCAGCGAAGCAATCGCTGGTTTTCCGCGGCGATGAGGGCACCGGTTGGTCCAGCGCTTGGAAAGTGAATCTCTGGGCGCGTCTGCTGGATGGCGAGCGCGCGCACCACCTCCTCCAGACCCAGCTCCGCCCGGTGTTGAACAAGGAATGGAGTGGCGAGAGCGGGACCTATGCGAATTTGTTCGACGCCTGTCCGCCGTTCGAGATTGACGGCAATTTTGGCGCCTCAGCGGGGATTGCCGAAATGCTCCTGCAGTCACAGTCCGGGGAAATCGTCCTGTTGCCCGCCCTGCCCAAGGCGTGGCCGACAGGTCGTGTCATGGGCCTCAAAGCACGGGGCGGTTACGCGGTGGATATCGCGTGGCAGGACGGCAAACTGGTGAGCGCCAGGATCCAGTCGCTGCTCGGCAACCGCTGCAACGTCCGCTATGGAAAGGAAGTCCGCGAACTGAAGTTCGGGGAAGACAAAACCTTCAATTGGTTATGTAAATGATCATCGCAACAATCATGAGCATGACGGCCGTGGTGATGAACCAACACGAACACCCACAAGCAAACACCTGATCCTAATCATGCCCGAACAAATATCCAACATGGCAGAGCTGGTATCCTATCAGGATGGCTCCATCGTCAGCAAGGAAATCATCAGGAAACCGACCGGGACCACAACCCTTTTCGCCTTTGACCGGGATCAGGGATTGAGCGAACATACGGCACCCTTCGACGCTTTGGTATATATTCTCGATGGTGAGGCCGAAATTATCATATCCGGTGAGCCGCACCCATTGAAAAC
>JAPLUJ010000611.1:26029-28525 GCA_026397695.1 Verrucomicrobiota bacterium
GTTGAAAACAGGCGAAATGATCATCATGCCCGGAGGCAAACCGCACGCCTTGAAGGCGGTGCGGCGATTCAAGATGATGCTCGTCATGATCCGTTCATGAAAACACTCAAGGCGGTGGATTGATAGACGAATCCCAGCCACCCAACCCGTAACTCATTGGCCCCATGCCCGGACTGCCAACCATGCCCGGAGCCGTCCGGTTTCTCGTCGGTATCTGCATGGTGGCGTCCGTCGTCCCCGCCTGGTGCCGGGAACTGCCTGCACCGCGTGAGTTGGCCGCCGAGCCAGGCTTGGTCCGCACCTGGGCCGACCGTCTAACGGCTGATAGAGCGGAGGACCGCGCGGACGCCGCGGCGGCGCTGGTGAGGGGGGGGGAGGATGCTCTGCCCCTGCTGCGGTGCTTGCTCGCCAATCAGGACGAGTGCCTGCGGCAGGAAACCTTCGAGATCATCCGACGCCTCGGCCCGTGTGCTGTTGCGTTGTTAGTCGAGGCTCTGGCTCGGCAGGAGGCGTCCCTGCGCCTGCAAGCGGTCGGCATCCTGATCGACCTCGCGCCCGATACGCTGGCAGCACAGCCCGCGTTGATCCGGGCATTGCAGGACGATGACACGTTGGTCGCCCGCGATGCGGCACGGGCATTGGGTGCGTTGGGCGCAAAGGCCGCACCGGCGGTTCCCAATCTGGTAAAGGCGCTTGCGCACCGCGACGACCATCTGCGCATTTATGCGGCCGAGGCACTGGCATCCATCGGCCCCACCGCCGCCGCAGCCATTCCCGCCCTAACCAAAGCACTCAAGGATCCGGTGGCGGGCGTGCGCTGGGCGGCATGCGAAGCCTTGGCCGCCATGGGCCCGCCTGCGGCAGCCGCCGCGCCTCGCTTGATCGATGCCCTCAAGGACGAGTTTCTGTTAGTGCGGATCTGCGCGGCCGGGGCGCTGGGTCACATCGGTGCCAAGGCGTCGGCGGCGGTTGACCCGCTGCGTGCGGCGGCTAGGGATCCGGCGATGCGTGCGGAGGCGGTTTGGGCGCTGGAGCGGATCACCGGTGCCATACCCGTATTTCCCCCGGCCCACACCGATGCAGCAGCCGTTGCACCACCGGTTGTCTCTGTTCTAACGGATACGGCGCCATCTGCGGGCAATCCGCCGGTCGATTGGGACACCGCCACCGGACGCAACATCGCCTGGAGCGTTCCGTTAGGCAATGACACCTTCGGCCGTCCGGTGGTCGCGGACGGCCAGGTCTATGTGGGCACCGACAATGCCCGGCACCTCAATCCGGCCTGTCAGGACGAATGCGGCGTGCTGTTAGCCTTCGCGGCCAAGGACGGCGGATTTCTCTGGCAGGATGCGGTACCCCGGGTCATGCGCGGCTTGCGCGAATTCCTCCTGCCCTCGACCACCGGCGCGGCCTTGGTCGAGGGTACCCGGCTTTACTACGTGACCGCGGAATGCCAACTCCGCTGTTTGGACACACAGGGTTTCCGCGACGGCGGGAACGATGGGCCGTTCCAAGGGGAAACCTACCGGGACATGCACTCGTCCGACATCGTCTGGGAGGTGGACATGTGCGCCCGGCTGGGCGTCTTTCCACATGAGGCATCTAACAGCGAGGTCGCGGTCGCGGGCGATCTGTTAGTTGTGGGCACATCCAACGGCCGCAATGAAGGGCACACGCGCATGCCATCACCCCGCGCACCTAGCCTCATCGCGGTGAACAAACACTCAGGCGAAGTCGTCTGGCGCGTCACCGGTCCCGGCGAACGCGTGCTGCACGGCCAGTGGTGCAGCCCGGTGGTGGCGTCCGTGAACGGCCACGCGCAAGTGCTCTTCGGCGGCGGCGACGGCTGGTTGCGGGCGTTCGACGCGGCCACCGGCCGCGAAATCTGGTGCTTCGACGGCAACCCCGGGGATGCCAAATGGCTGCCGCGCCCGGGCGTCTTTTCCCGCAATTACATCATCGCGTCACCGCTCTATCAGGATGGCCGCGTGTTTCTCGCGATGGGTCAGGACCCCAGCCATGGCAACGGCCCATCGTTGCTCCATGCGGTGAGCCCTAACGGCCAAGGCGACGTCACCGGCAGCCGCCGGCTCTGGACCTGCCGCGAGGTCGGCCGCGTGGTGGGGACACCCGTGGCGCAGGACGGCTTGCTCTATGTCGGCGACCTGGGCGGAACCTTGTGGTGCCTGGACGCGGCGTCCGGCGCGGTGGTGTGGCAACACGCCACGGACGCGCCCATCTGGGGTTGCCTGCTGCTCGCCACGGACCGCTTGTATGTGGGCAACGAGGATGGTGTCATGACCGTCCTCAAGACCGGACGCCGGAAACAGGAACTCGCGAAAATCGAGATGAACGCCCCGCTCTATGCCCGCCCCGCGCTCAGCGGTGACACGTTGTGGGTGGCCTCCGCCAAGCGGCTCTATCACATCGCGGCCTTGGATGCACCTTCGCGCTAAACTCTTCCTCTGCTCTTGTCTTGCGTGGTCTCGACCCAGA
>JAPLUJ010000369.1 GCA_026397695.1 Verrucomicrobiota bacterium
AGCTCGCGCACAAAGGCGGGCACGGGATAGTATTTCCGCGCCATAACAGGCGCGGTCACATTGAAGCGGGTTGAGGAGAGTGCGGAGAGCGATGACCACCAGCGGATTTCCGCGCCATAGCAGGCGCGGTCACATTGAAACCCCAACAACCGCCGCTAAACACGATCCATGCGATCACCGCTATCAGAACTACCGCAGCGCCAGTGAAAACACCATCACTTTGCGCCGCCCGATCACGTCGGAAACCTCGCCGCCTATGAACTGTGCCGCCGAGGCCACCAGTAATGAAACGGCAAGGAACATTCCCACCCAGACCATGGGCAGCCCCCGGTGAGTACTCAGATAAATCGCCAGAAAGGGAAATGAAATCGCATAGCCGGCCGTCATCACGCCTTCCGTGGCCACCAGCAACCAAAAACCCGACGGACACTTCTCCACAAAATTCATGACCTTGCGTGAATCCTGAATGTTAGAAATGTGGACGTCTGCATGCGCCGCAAGGTAGCGATTTGACACCGTAACACACGGAAAATCTTCGCCTGTGATTGGCGGCCGTGACATGGCTTGCGGGGCGTGGTCAGTTGGCTATAGGTTGAGCGCCAGCTTGGGCCCGCCGGTATTATTCCTTGCGCGCCCGCCCGATGCCGGGAACGGCAGGAGTTTTTCGTCCCATGATCTCAAATCTCCAGGCACACGGCGGTGACCTTGTATTCCGGGGTTTGGACGAAGCGGTCGCGATGCGGACTGGTTAGATAGTTCAGCAGTACCTTGGCGGTTTGGAAGGTGGCGAAGAGTTCGCCGGGTTTGATGGCGGGGCTGATACCCGGTCGCCATCGTGCAGGCCGAGGCGCTGGGCGTCCGCGGGGGATATATCCAACAAGTCGGCGGGACGGAAAACCGTGTTGGGCGTGCGCATGGTCATGGTGCCGGCACCAAACTGATAGAGCGCGCGGCCGGTGGTAAGCAGGAACGGGAATTCCCCGATGACGGTTTCCTTGGTAGCGTTATATGAAATACGGCGGAGCGCCGCATGCGTGCCCACGTTGAACGCATCGACATGTAACACTTGCAACCCGGGTTGCTCGGGAGTGAGACACGGCCATTGGATGCCACCGCCCGCCTCCATGCGCTCGTAGGTGATGCCATTGCCGAGCGGCCACACCGCACGGATTTCATTCCACACCTCCCCGGCGGCCGCGAATTGGAACTCCTCGCCTTTGCCCATCGCCCGCGCCAGTTCGCAGATGATCTCGCGGTCGTTTTTCGCTTGTCCGACCGCTTCGATGATTTGGTGGATGCGTTGGACGCGGCGCTCGGCATTCATATATGTGCCGTCTTTTTCAAAGGGCGAGGCGGCGGGAAAAAACACATGTCCAAAACGCCGCGCCGTTTCATTGAGAAACAAATCCTGCACGATGACCAGACCCACCGATTCTAACGCATTCTGAGTGGCGGTCGCGTTGGCGTTGGATAGAAACAGATCGTAGCCGATCGCCCACAGCGCCTGGAGTTTACCGGCGGCGGCGGCGTCCATCATCTTGAGTTGATTCAAGCCGGGTTTGGCC
Source organism: Verrucomicrobiota bacterium (assembly GCA_026397695.1). Classification (GTDB taxonomy): domain Bacteria; phylum Verrucomicrobiota; class Verrucomicrobiia; order Verrucomicrobiales; family Akkermansiaceae; genus Luteolibacter. The sequence continues at coordinate 1,566 of JAPLUJ010000369.1, forward strand.
GGCAGCGGCGTGTGCCACACGCTTTCAAACAACGCGCGGCCATCGGCGAGCGCCACTGATCCTGTTAGAGTGCCGGGATCACAGCCCATCTGGGCCACCCCATAGACATTGTTCTGGCCGCGCAGCGGGTTGATGCCGGTGCCCGGTTTGCCGAGGTTGCCGGTGAGCAACGCCAGATTCACCAGGCACATCACGCCCTCGGTGCCCTGAGTGTGGCCGGTCATGCCCAGCCCGTGGGCGCACCAAGATGGTTTGTCCGTGGCATACAAGCGTGCGGCCGCGCGGATCAACTTTGCGTCCACCCCGCAAATCCCGGCGGCACGTTCCGGCGTCCATTGCTTGATGAACTCGCAAAATTGCGGCCACTCGGCCACCCGCCCGCTGATAAAATCATCGTCCTGCAATCCTTCTTCGACAATCACGCAGGCCATCGCGTTGAGCAGCGGCACGTTGGTGCCGGGTTGCACCGCCAGATGGAAATCGGCGAGTCCGGCCAACTCGATGCGGCGCGGATCGATGACGATCAAGCGCGTGCCGCGGCGCACCGCCTGTTTGATGCGGGCGCCGAGCACCGGATGGTTTTCGGTGGCGTTGGCGCCGCAGATGAGAATCGTGCGGGCGTGTTCGATGTCGTCGAATGAATTGGTGGCGGCACCTGAGCCTAACATCATTTTCATTGCGGCGGCGGAGGGCGTGTGGCAAACCCGGGCGCAACTGTCCACATTGTTGGTTCCCAGCACGACGCGGGCGAATTTCTGGACCAGATAGTTCTCCTCGTTGGTGGCGCGCGACGACCCTAACACGCCAATGCTGTCAGGTCCGTGTTGCGCGATGATGCGCTGGAGCGCGTCGGCGGTGAACGCGATGGCCTCCGGCCACGACACCGGTTTCCAGTCGCCGTTTTCCCGGATCATCGGCTCGCGGGCGCGGTCGGGCGCGTGCACAAAGCCGAAGGCATAACGTCCCTTCACGCATAG
>JAPLUJ010000553.1 GCA_026397695.1 Verrucomicrobiota bacterium
CCGCAAACTCCCGGCGGACCCCCGCGTCCAAGCAGACTATGCCTGGGCTGCCTACAGCATGGGGCGCGTGGCCGACGCCCGCGCCGCCATGGGTAAGCTTGCCCCAAGCGATCCCGCACAGGCGGCGGACGCCAAGGACTTTCTCGCCCTCACCGACCCGGCTGCGGCCGCCAACGCCGACACCCCGGCACTGATAGAAAAGAAACTGGCGGCCACCCCCACCGATGTTCCCGCCCTGATGGTCCGTGCCGCGCTGCAGGAAAAGGCCGGCCAGAACCCGGTGGCAGGCTATGTCAAGGTGCTGGAGATCTTCCCGCAGTTCGCCCCCGCCCGCCTCGCCCTCGCCCGGGTTTATCTCGATGATCCCAAGCAACTCGAGGCGGCGGAGAAACTCGCCAATGCCGCGCGCGAGCGGCTCAAGGATGATCCCGACCTCAGCGGCATCCTGGCCATCATCAATTTCCGCAAAGGCCAGTTCGACTACGCCGCCCAACTCCTCAAGGAACTCTCCGCCAAACGCCAGCTTACGGGTGGCGAACTCTTCGCTCTCGGCATGTCCCAGGCAGCCACCAAGCACCCCGCAGAGGCGCGCCAGAACCTCACCCAGGCACTCCAGACCAAGCTCCCGGAAGCCGATGCCGCCAAAGCCAAGGCCACCCTCGAGGAACTCGCCAAGCCGGATGCCAAAAAGTGAAAAGAACCGTCGGAATTTCTTACACCCACTGACGGAAAGCTTTCCAAAACTCAGACACATGTACCATACGAAAACTTTCTTGTTTTTTCAACTCATTCACAATCAATGTTGTAAATAATATAAGTTAATCTTGGCACGCTCCTTGGGTCAATCAAGCCTCCGAATGCCAGTCAGGGGAAACCCTACGCAAGCAACAACAAACAAACGAAAACAATGAAACACACCAAAACATCACTCGCCATCGCAGCAATCCTCGCGGTCGGCACACAGTTCGTCGGCGCTATCCCCACTGCCACGTTAAGGATTTCGGACGGTACTAACACAGTCACCATTCTTGACGAATCATCACTGGACATTTTCGCAGGGGTGGGGGAAGTTGTCTATTCGGGTTCTGTCGGTCTTTGGAGTCTCACAGTGAATACTGGCATCACAAAGCCTGCCTCGGGTTCCGCCGTGAAGCCATACATGGACCTGAACTTTGTAGCCAAGAGCACCTCACCTACCGTTGCGCCTCCCAATCTTACCATATGGTTTTCAGAGACCGGGTTTGGTCCGATGTCTGCTGGGTCCGGTTTCGTGGACACCATTGGTGGAACAACCCAAGGCACCGTCACTTGCACGACATTGCTCGACGTCAACAACATCCTTTTTGGCGGAGTGGCCATTGCGGGTCCTCAGACCTTCGGCCCGGGGGCATTTTCATGTACGGTTGGTTCACCCGGCGTGACGACAAGTCCCTTCTCACTGACTAAGAAAATCGTTATTTCCCACGGAGTAGAGACCCGAACCAGCAGTGGTGACACTGAGATCACTGTTCCGGACGGCGGCACAACTCTCGCGCTGCTGGGCGGTTCACTGCTGGGCCTTGGCGCCCTGCGCCGGAAACTGGTGAAAGCCTGATGTGGTGTTGAGCCACTTGCGAGCATTCGGAAGCATTACAGATTGAAACCAAACGACCCGGAGCGACAGCCCCGGGTCGTTTTGCGTTCGGGAGCCTTGGGAGAGAGTCGAAGGTCTGCAAGTCCAAGGTCGGTAGGGCGGCTCGGTCCTGGGCCGCCCACTTGTCGCCAGCGGCGTGTGGGGACCTTGAAGAGTCGAAGGTCTTGAAGTCGAAGGTCGAAGGTCGAAAATTGGCCGTATCACTCTCTCCCCCAAGGTCCGAAAGCGGTGATGCGCCGCTGGGGCCGGTGTTTCGGTACCGCTGCGCGGCCGGTGTTTCGGTAGGTCGGTAATAAAGAAGAGAAAGAACCCGTGCGAAGCGACCGCCCCTTTCTTCACACCTAAAGACCGAAACACCGATCACTGGTGAACGAACGCCAAATTGAGGCGGAATTGCCAAATATCGGAAATAAATCTTGACGATTTTGATTGCAATCGGTAATATTACTTACCACTTTTCGCTCCGGCAGAACCAACCTCCAGCGCAGCCGCACCGATGATAGAAACGATCAAAGCCATCATTCTGGACTTTCAGGAAACCCGTCTCGAGACCGGGGTGCCCCGGCGTATCCAGATGGAATCGGTTCCCGGCAAGGCCTCGGTCTGCATCGGCGTGCGCCGGAGCGGAAAGTCAACCTACCTCTTCCAGGTGATCCAGCGGCTGTTGGATGCCGGGGTGAAGCCTGCGAATATTTTGTTCCTGAATTTCTTCGATGACCGGCTGCACAACCTGCGCTCGGAGAACCTTGGCTTGATTTCCGAAGCCTATTTCTCGATATATCCGGAGAAGAAGAACAGCGAGAGGATCCACTGCTTTTTCGACGAAATCCAAGCGACCCGTGGCTGGGAATCGTTTGTGGACCGCCTGCTGCGCACCGAGAACTGTGAGGTCTATCTCACCGGGTCATCCGCCAGAATGTTGTCAAAGGAAATCGCCACCCAGATGCGCGGGCGGGCGCTGTCGTGGGAGATATTCCCCTTTTCATTCCGTGAATTCATGGACTACAA
>JAPLUJ010000694.1 GCA_026397695.1 Verrucomicrobiota bacterium
TTTGCTCGGCGATGGATTGCCCGGGACCTGCACGAAAGCACGGTAATTCCCAGCGTCATAGTATTGCACTTGGGTGAGGATGGGGATCCACTTTGCCGTAGCTTCGTCGTAATACTCCGGGTAGTATTCGCCCGCTTTCTCAGAGGTGAAATTGAGTTGGACCACCGGCAGGGAAACATCATCGATGGCAAGCTTGAAGTCCGGATTTCCGGTTGGCTCAGCGTAGGAATGGAGCCAGAACAAACCGCCGATACACACGCAGATAATGAGGACGGCGCGAGTGATTAGAGGGCGCAGGTCCTTGAGGTTTTGTTGGAATGACATGGCTGTGGTTTCCTTCTATCAATTAGAGTTAGGACAAGACTTGTACTTTGGGAGGACACCCTCCCATCAAGGCAATTACGAGATTACCCAAATTTCGAAAATTCCGCAAGAGAAAAGTTTCAATAAAAGAAAATAAATCGCGTAATGTGGGTTATTGGCGGGTTCGGGGATTTTGGACCGGCGGATCCCTCTGGACATGCGCGTCAGGTTCCGGGGCAGGCGTCGGAGCGCGGCCGTTCCGGCTGCTCCGGGAGGTGCACGTCGCGGGGGCGCGGCGGTAATTCGGATCTCATTTCAGTAGCTGATTCAGGACAAAACAGGCGGGTCGCCCGTTTGCCAAGACAGCCGGGACGGCCAATACCGTTCAATTAAGCAGGAAGAGAAGAGGGTTTTAACCGCAGATGAACGCAGATAGACGCAGATGAAGAGAGATTTTTGATTTTATCTGTGTTCATCTGCGTCCATCTGCGGTTCGAATTTCTTAATTGAACAGGAACAGGATTGGCCGGGACGGCTATCCTCCAGCCACCCTTATGCTCCAGCCACGGTGCGACTGCGGCAGCGGCACTTGGCTTCATGCAGCGGCCTGACATGTTAGATGACGGTGATGTGCGACTCGTTGCCGGCAGATGGGCGGATGGCTCCGACCGGGTGCGCATGGATGGCGAGTCCGTGGGAATGGAGGACTTCAGCGACTTCGGCGAGGGCGGCGGGATCGCAGGCGATGAGCAGGCCGCCGCTGGTTTGCGGGTCGCTGAGAATAGCCTGGCGGATTGCGTCGGGGCAATCGATGGCGGTGCCGTAGCTGGCCCAGTTTCTGCGGGTGCCGCCGGGAGCCATGCCTGCATTGAGATAGCTGGCGAGGTCGCAGAGTTGCGGGACGGCGGCAAAATGGATTGCGGCGGAAACCTTGCTGGCGCGGCACATTTCCAGCAGGTGTCCGAACAGTCCGAAGCCGGTGACGTCGGTCATGGCGTGAACGGACTCGAGGCGGGAGAGTTTCGTCCCGACCGAATTGAGGCGGGTCATTGAGGCGGCCGCCTTGCCGACATCCTCGGGGCGGAGTTGGCCATTTTTTTCGGCGGTGGCGAGGATGCCGATGCCGAGCGGTTTGGTGAGGATGAGCAGATCGCCGGGGCGGGCACCCTGGTTGGCCTTGAGGTTGCGGCGTTTGACCAGACCGTTGACGGCGAGGCCGAAGATCGGCTCCGTGCTGTCAAGGCTGTGCCCCCCGGCGAGGGTGATCGAGGCCTCGGCGCAAACCGTGCGGGCACCGCGGATCACCTCGCGGGCGACGGCGGGCGGCAGTTGGTCGATCGGCCAGCCAAGGACTGCCAGCGCCAGTACCGGGCGACCGCCCATGGCGTAAATGTCGCTGATGGCATTAGCGGCGGCGATGCGTCCGAAATCAAACGGGTCATCGACGATCGGCATGAAGAAATCGGTGGTGGCTAACAGCAAGGTTTCGCCGTCGTCTAACAGCCATGCGGCGGCATCGTCGCGCAGCTCGTTGCCGATGAGCAGGCGGGAATCGGTTAGTGCTGTCTCGCCGGTTCCGGCGAGGATGGCATCGAGCACATTGGGGGCGATTTTGCAGCCGCAGCCGGCGCCGGAGCTGAATTGGGTGAGGCGGACGGGCGGGGTCATGGCGGTTGACGGGTGGATTCTATCAGAGCTGCCGCGATCGTGTGCGGCGCGAGTTTTTGGAATGGATGGCGGGTGATGTGTGCCGGCGGATAGCCCGCCAGACATGTCTGATAGGTGCGGTCATAGTAATACAGGATGATGCCGCAGGCACCGGCGAAATCACCGCTGGCGAGCGCCTCAAGCGTGGCCTGGGCGCGCGTGCCGCCAAGCCGCGAACGGATCGCTGTCACACACGCCGCGAGTTGCCCTGATGGAAAGCCGGCGTAAACCCTGCAAAGGTGGCGGATCCGCTCGTCGTCGGGCAACTCGACCACGTGAAATCGGGCGTGCTGTTTTCGTTGCCACAGCGCCTCGGGCAGGACCCGTTTGCCGATCATGCGGCTTTCGTCCTCTAACCAAACAGGGCGTTCGGGAACGGTGGCACGCCAGGCGCACGCGAGATCGTTTTCAAATTGGGCCTGGGTCGGCTGTGCGTCCTCGCCGAGTTGTCCGAATGCGCTCCCCTTGTGGCGGGCGAGTCCCTCGAGGTCCACGACGCACTCGCCGAGAGCCGCCAGTTGCCGGAGGATTTCGGTCTTGCCGCTGCCGGTCAGACCGGAGACAAAGCGCATCTCACGGGGGATGGCGAACGAGGCGAGCACCCAGCGGCGAAAGGATTTGTAGCCATCCCTGAGGGTGGCCACGCGGCAACCGAAGGCGATCTGTTAGAGCGAGCAAGGTGTGCGCCAACTCCTCGAGTCGCGGGCCGACGCAGCGCAACCCTAGGCTCACCGCAAGGTGCCGCCCATCGCGCTTGTAAGCGGTGCCGATCGCGGCGCGCTCCGCGTTGGAAAAGATTGGCACGTTGACCGCGCCCGGGATGTGGCCGAGGGCGAATTCGTCCGGGGTGCGGACGTCGATCACCGGCACACCGGCTGGGCGCGTTAGAAAGGCATCGGTCAACAGTTCTTCAGGCATGGGGTGGCCGGTTCCGGGTGCAGCCATTGTTTGGAAAGCCCGGCGGGCCTTGACGAGTCAAAAAAATCACGGCGGGGCGATTGGCCTGCGGTTGCGCTGAACCCGGCTGCCGGCTCAGGGCCGGATCACCTTGTCGGCCATGGCCATCACCTGCACCGACTGCTCCATGGTGCCGACTTCGCCTATCAGAAGTTTGTCTTTGAGGCCGAGGTGCTCGAGGCAGGTATTGCAGGTGGCGATGCGTGCCCCGCGGGCCATGAGTGCTTCGAGATGAGCGATCACTCCGCTGCCCTCGGTGGTGAGGCGCACGCCGGAGTTGACGCAGCCAATCAGGTCGATCGGGGTCGCCGAGGCGGCCAGTTTCTCCAGGAAAATCTTCATCAGTTTGCGGCCGAGTTCCGCGTCATCGCCGCTGCCCATTTGGTCGGAGTTGAGATAGAGGAAGGTCATTGGATGGGTGGTGGGAGGTGGTTGTCGTTGGGGTTGGATGTTGGACTATCGAGTCACACGTCGCAACTCCTTATTGCAGACGCGACAGGAATGTCGCAACTCCTTATTGCAGACGCGACAGGAATGTCGCAACTCCTTATTGCAGACGCGACAGGAATGTCGCGACTCCTTATTGAAAACGCGACAGGAATGTCGCGACTCCACAACATCCGGCTGCCGTGAATTGGAATCACAAGAACACAGCCCCACCCCACTATATGCTTGGCGCTGCGTGGTGGACTGGTAAGTTTGGCGCGAAAGACCGCCCCGCATGAATCCCGCTTCCACTCTATTGATCCCCCACCCCGTCCACGGCGAAGTGAATGCTGCTGAAGAATCATCCTTGCGGCGTTGCCCTGCGGGGTGCCGGGCACTTGGCTGGGCCCTGACGGGCACATGGCTGTTAGTCGCACTCCCCGCGCAGGCGGATGACGTCCGTCCGGTCACGCCGGAGTTACGCGCCAGCGCGGCGCTCGACCACTTTTACCAAAAATACACCTTGGTCGGCGCCTTGCCCATCGTCAGCTCGGACAAGCCAGCCGACTTTGCGTTGTTAGAGGCCGCATATATCATTCGCAACATGCTGGACGGCCGTGACGATATCCTGCAAGCCATGGCCGCCCGCGGCAGCAAGGTCGCCGTGATGGCCCACAATGAATATACCACGGACCTGCCCGAGCAGAGCCGCCTCGCGCCGCGCGTGTTTTGGGACAGCCGGGCGCGGGGCATAAACGGCAAAACGTGCAGTTGCGGTGAGGAAAACCTGCTCGGTTATCCGGGAGACCCTTATCCCACCGAGAACATCCTGATTCATGAGTTCGCCCATGCCATCCACGGGGTGGTCACGAAAATGCTGGATGCGTCGTTCGACTCCCGGTTGCAGGCGGCCTATCAGGACGCGACCAATCGCGGACTATGGGATCCAACTCATCTGAATACTGGGCCGAATGCTCGCAGGACTGGTTTGACAACAACCGTCACGACGACGCGCTGCACAACCACGTCCATACGCGCGCCATGTTGAAGGAATACGATCCATCTGCGGCTAAGTTATGTGCGGAAATCTATGGCGACAAGCCATGGCGCTACCTCAAGCCTGCGGCGAGGCCAGCGGCCGAACGCGCGCATCTTGCCGGATTCGACCCCGCCAAGGCCCCGCGATTCCACTGGCGCGTGACTCCCATACCCGATACGCCACATGTGCTGATAGAAACCGAGCTGGGAAATATCGAGGTGGAACTGAACGCCAAAGACGCGCCCCTAACAGTCAGGAACTTCCTTCATTACGTGCAGGAAAGACTGTATAATGACGGCCGCTTCTTCCGCACCGTGACGCTTGCCAACCAACCGGACAACAAGGTCAAGATCCAGGTGATCCAGATCGAAGCCGATCCATCCAGAACCAGCGAGTTCGCACCGCCAATACCGTTAGAACGAACCCGCACCACCGGTTTGCGCCACCTCGACGGTACCTTGAGCATGGCCCGCGACGCGCCGGACACGGCGTGCGACAGCTTCTCCATTTGTATCGGCGACCAACCCGAGCTTGATTTTGGCGGCAAGCGCAATCCCGATGGCCAGGGGTTTGCCGCCTTCGGCAAAGTGGTTAAAGGCATGGACGTGGTCCGCAAGATCCAAGCGGCCCCGGCCGTAGGCCAGCAGTTGCACCCGCCAATGCTCATCCGGCGCGCGATCCGGCTGGATTGACCTCAACGGTGCGCCAATGACCGAGCGCATGGAACCTGCGCGGTCATAGGGAAATATATTGCCGGCCATCCTTTTTTGGGGGGGCGTCACGCATGGGCAAGCCAAGGCGCGCCGTGTCGCAGTTGTGGTTGTCCGTTGTTATGCTTCGCGGCAGTCCCCGTGTCATGCAAACAATGACACGATTATCACAAACACGGTGATTACCAATACCGCGCTGGCGTGCAGAATGGCTTGGCAACGTTGGCTCTCCATAGCAGGTCTGCCTGAGTAGTAGTTAACATCACACGATCATGACTTATGAATCCGAACGCAGTCTGAAGCTCTATATGAGTGAGATTTCCACAACCCCTCTGCTGTCCGCGCAAGAGGAGTTGGATCTCTCCGGCCGCATTCAAATGGGCGACCCCGAGGCGCGATCCCACATGATCCGCGCGAATCTCCGGCTGGTAGTGAAAATCGCCCAGGATTATGTCAACTACGGACTGCCCCTCACGGATCTGATTTCCGAGGGCAACCTCGGTCTGATGAAGGCGGTGGAACGCTTCGATCCGGACAAGGGTGTCAGATTCTCCACTTATGCCGCCGCGTGGATCAAACAATCCATCAGGCTGGCCTTGGCGAACCAGTCGAATACGATCCGGCTGCCGGTCCACGTGGGCGACAAGATTGCCAGGATGCGCCGGATCGCAACACTGCTCACCGAAGCGATGGGACGCGAACCCACGGACGAGGAATTGGCCGATGAACTCGGCCTTCCCCGTTACAAACTCGCAATGTTGCGCCAAGCAGCCCACCGGCAGACCTCGCTGGACGCCCCCATCATCGAGGGGGAGGACACGGCGTATGGTGAAGTGATCCGCGACGAGCGTGCGATTCATCCGGTGGACATGCTTGCCGACAAGGATCGCCACACGGAAATCGCCGGGTTGCTTGCCGTATTGAACCAGCGGGAACGCCGGATCATTGATGCGCACTTCGGCTTGGGTGGCCGCGTGGCTCTCACATTGGAAGAGTTGGGGCGCGACTTCGGCTTGAGCTGCGGACGGATCCGCCAACTGCAGAACTCGGCCCTTGACAAAATGCGCCGCTCCTTGAGCAAGAAGCCAAAGCCACGGCCAATGTCACTGAGAAACACGCTGGTACAAGCGTGATTGCAAACGCCTGGCGTTTTCAATAACACAGCACATGAGGTGACCGTAACCGATCGCGTCCCGGCGTGTGGCCACTTGTTGGTCTTCGGGCTTCACCCCCCCCAATTACGGACGTTTGGGGGCAGTCGGCACGCTGACGGGCTTGTCTTTGGGGAAATCCGCAGGCACGGCGAGCGTGACCTTGCCGGTGGCGGCCCACTCGGTGCCACGGGCCAGCACGGTGCGGAAGCCGACGCAGCTCATGGCGGCGCCGTCGTGCCCCAGCATGGTCATGAAGACGCGGCCCTTGCCGAAGCTCACGGTCCAAAGCATGGGTTCGTTCACCTTGGTGATGGGCGAGAAGGCGGTGGCCAGAATCTCCATTTGTTCGGCGGGTCCGCGGGTGGCATGCCAGAGTTCGTCCTTCACATGGGGCCACTCGGCGGGGAGTCCGGCCATGATCGGATGCTGCGCTTGCCGGGTGGTGACCTTCCATTCGAAGAGGCTGCCGTGGCCGGTGCCGGGGCCCTCGCCCTTGGGCGTGCGCACGATCTTGCCCACGTCGTCCACGGCGACCCGGTCACCCGCATTGGCGGGCCGCCAATGCAGGCCGGCCAGGCGCAGAAACTCGGGATGACGCTCGAAGCTGGATGCATGAATGCCCACGAACCCGCCGCCATCGCGCACGAATCGCAATACCTCATCCATCCAAGGGAAAACCCCGGTTTGACCTGCGGGAAGTTTCACCGGGTAATCGGTCCAGTTGTTGACGACCACATCGGTTTTCGAAAGGTCGAGGCGAAAGGCGGTCGAAGCCGCTTGATCGGCCGGGCTTGGCGGGATGACTTCGGTCACGGTGAAGCGACCGCAGGCTTCGAGGGTCGCCACGATCTCGGGCGTGGTTTGCTTCCACGGGTGGTGGTTGAGGCCGCTGAGCAAGGTGACGCGGAGCTTGGCCGCATCGGCGGCCGGCGACGAATTGGTGCCGAGCAGCGCGCCCAGCAGGCATAGAATGGATAGGGAAATACGTTTCATGGTGTGTGGATTAAGGGGTGGACTGATTACAACGCGCCAGAGCGGGGCAATCTTTCACCCGTTCTGCGATTTCCGCTTTGCCTTCCATGTGGGTGTTCCGAACGGATCTGGACTAACGGGTTTTGTCATGTGCGAACAATTGAAGTCCGTCGATTTTCGAGCAAGAGTCCTCGAGCGCGTCGGCAGCGCTCCCACAAAAATTTTTGTTGAGGTGCTCTGCGTGATCGATGCATGCATCCATCCCAAGCCAGCGTAATACTGAGCAGTCGCTGAGTGTGGAATCATTCAGTTAGCCGCAAAGCGGGACAGAAAGCACAAAAAATGAATACCATCAGGCGTATTGCGTATCTTGCGCATTTTTGCGGCAAAAAAACACCGCGTGGCAAACCCAGGACTCATCAGTAAAGGCGCACCGATTATTTCATGCTGCCCAGCGGCGCGGTGCTCAATGTCACAATCGCACCGGGTTCAATGGTTATGTGACCGCCCTCAGGCGCATTGCGCACTTCGTTTTGGTGATAGGGATCCGTGAGTTCCAGCGTTGCAAACCTGGCCTGCGGCCAGACGATTTCGACCGTCCGCGGTTTCGTGGAGCGATTCAACAGCACCAGGGTGCGGGCCCCGGCCTTGCCGTCGAACGCCGACACTAACAGGTCAACATCGTCTGTTTTTTCGTCCACTCGTATCATGCCTCCACGGATGCGCCGGCTATAGGCGCCGAAAACACGCAACTGGTGGCTTGCGGCCTTGGGCACGAATCCTCCTGACGGGTCCGGCACGCACAGCGTCCGGCTCCAGCCATAAGACGGTTGTTCAACGTTCAGCAGCGTCCAGCAGTAACAGATGGCCGCGGCATCGGCCAGCACCAGGTTCTTGTGGTATAACTGTCCCATAGTCAGGGCTATATGATAGCCGGGCACTTGATATTGTGCATTGTTGATGCACAATTCGGTCGAGAGCAACGGCTTGTCACCGACGGTTTCCTTCCACTTCCGCAGCAACGCGTCAAAGCCGTCGGGATCGGTGAAATGACTTTGATAGTCATACATGTGGGTCGCCGCATAATCAATGGCAGCCCAGACTTCAGGCAGGAGCCGGAACGTCTCGGCGCGCTTGATGCCGCCGGCCAGCACTCCGTCGTCGCTCATGTGGATGCGCACGGATTTGAATCCCGCCGCATCGAGTTTGGCACGCAGGGCGAGCGTCATCTTCTGCCACTGCGCGGGCGACTGGCCGACCTCGTTCTGAATGCCGACCACCTCCGGCGGCGCCCCGGCCTTGTCCTTCGACACCTGGCAGTAACGCACCATGGCATCGGTGTATCGATCGACGTCGTTGCCGACCCAGCGGGGAAACTTCCAGAACTCGAACCACACCATGCCGCCTTGCCGACGGAGCATCTTGATGTATTCGAAGTCGCTGATCTCGCCGTTAGGAAAGTTGTCGCCGTAGTAATGAGGAACGGCGTCGTCAAGCCGGTCCCAGTTGTCCATCGCCTCGTTGAGCATCTGGCCGGCCGGATACTCGCGCTGAATCAGCAGGTTGTATTCGCACACCATCTGCCACCAGCGGCGCTTGCCCTCGACGCTGAGCTGGGCGTAAGCCGTGGGTGCGGCGATGCCGCCGAAGCCAACCATGGTTTGGTGGCGCAGTGCTGGATCCACGATCACTTTGGCCTGCTCCGCCTGCGGGATCAGCAGTTTCCCCCGCACCACGCCCTGGCCAGCCTGGCACCGCAATTGGTGACGGCTCAAATCAAGCGCACAGAACCGGCGCAATGCCTCGCGGCCGTTGAGCGCCACGGAAAGTCCGAGCTTGTGGTCATATCTAACAGTCACGGCATGCAGGTCGCCGGTGAACTCCACACCCGCCGCCGGCGCTTGCCATTCAGGATGTCGCGGTGGTTTGCCACCGACCATCTCATTGAATGCCGGCGAATCGTAATAGCGTTGCACCAGTTCGACATGATGCGGTGTCACGGTGATCGTGAATCCGCCCCGCTCACCGGTAAACATCCACACCAGCTCGCTCTTTTCATCCAACTTCTCCAACTCCAGCGTCCGTTCAAACAACGCCGGCAGAAGATCATCGAAATAATGCCTGACCCCCCCTCCACCGCCCCAGATCGCGAACTTCGGGGCCTCTTCCCCAAGCGCAAACGGAGACGCCATGGCCGACGCAGGCGACTGCCATGCAGCCAACCCCAATGCCGCGGATTCGCCGGCTTGATAGTGCGTGTCCCCGCTGATGCTTCCGGCACCGGGGACGCTCTGCGGTGGGGATGGTGCTAGAGACTCCCGGGCACTCGCCAATGCCGCAAACACGGCCATTATCATTCCTATTCCTATCGGTTTCATGATCATGATGGTAACAAGCTGATGGTTGATGGCGTGCATTCGATGTCCAGTCAATCCGATAGAAGCCCGAAGGACTGGCTAACGGGATGAG
>JAPLUJ010000175.1 GCA_026397695.1 Verrucomicrobiota bacterium
AAATACCCGTTTGAGGAAAGCATTCAACTCAATCTCAAAATGGCGAAAGGCGTCTTGTTTCCGCTCTATCTGCGCATCCCGGCATGGTGCGACACGCCGTCTATCAAAATCAACGGCAAGCCGGCAGCGCTGGCCGCCAAGGGCGGACAACTCGTCTGTGTCAGCCGCACCTGGCAGAATGGCGACAAGCTCACGCTCGACCTGCCGATGCCTGTCAAGCTGACCCGCTGGGCCAAGAACAAAGACAGCGTTTCTATCAGCCGCGGTCCCCTCACTTATTCTATCAAGATCGGCGAGAAATACGTGCAACACGGTAACAAGGATCCGAAAGCCCCGTGGCCGGCGTGGCAGATTGTTCCCGCGTCACCCTGGAATTACGGGCTGGTGGTGGATGCGGCGCACCCGGAAAATTCCATCACGCTGGTGAAAAAATCCTGGCCGTCCGACGACCAGCCGTTTGCCATGGATGCCGCGCCGCTCGAGTTGAAGGCCAGCGCCCGTCTGATCCCCAACTGGGGGGAAAACTACTGGGGCACGGTGGATCGCCTCCAGCCGTCGCCGGTCAAGGTGGACACCAAGACCGAGAAGGTGACGATGATTCCGATGGGCGCGGCGCGGTTGCGCATGTCGGCGCTGCCGGTCATCGGTGATGGTCCGGACGCCCGCCCGTGGCCGAAGTATCAGGAACCGGTTTCATCGTGGTCCGAGGATGTCGGAATTTTGAAAACCATCACCGATCCCAGCGACCCGCGGAGTTCGAGGGGGGACGGCAAGTGTTTCCTGATGTATGGCTCGACCCTCGGTGGCAGCAAACAATGGATCATCATGCCCTTCGATCAAAAACGTACCATCTCGAAAAGCCGGACCTATTGGATGGACGAGCAGTATCCTAACGGCGGAGTGCGCGTGCCGACATCCATCGCCCTGTTCTACAAGGACGGCAACGCCTGGAAACCCATGACCCACCCCAAAGGTTATGGCTGCGAAATGGATAAATATAACGAGGCAACCTTTGACCCGGTCACCACCACTGCCATCAAAATGGAAATGCAGTTCCAACCGACCCGCTGCGGCGGCCTCATGCGCTGGCGCATCGAATAAGCCTGATCGGAATTACTGATGGAGTTATGAATCGAAGATTGATTGTCATGCGGTAGCATGTCATTATAACCACCTAGATGAGCGCAACTGCGGGGCCGTTACACATCATCATTGTTGGCGCTTCGGGTGATCTGGCGCAACGGAAGATTCTGCCTGCGCTCTTCTCGTTGTTTACCCAAGGTCTGCTGGCACCGGAGACCAACATCTTTGGCTTTGCCAGGTCGCCATTGACCGATGCCGAGTTCCGGCAACGTACCGCCGAACAACTGACCTGCCGGTACACGCCCGGTCAACACGACTGCGCCGCCTTGACCGCGCAATTCCTCGCCCGGTGCCATTACGTGACCGGCGAATACCATTCCGGCGATGCCTTTCTGAATCTCGCCCAACGCATCCACGCCGTCACCGGCCGCTTGGATGGCCACCGGTTGATGTATCTGGCCATCCCGCCGACGGTCTTCCTCGATGTGGCACACGCGCTGGGCAACTCCGGCCTGGTCACCTGCGACGCGCGCCACGGTTGGACTCGCGTCGTCATCGAAAAACCGTTTGGGCGTGACCGCGCTTCCTCCGACGTTCTGGTCACCGAACTCGGCAAAGTCTTCACCAACGAGCAGACCTACCGGATTGACCATTACCTCGGCAAGGAAGTCATCCAGAACCTGCTCGTGCTCCGGTTCGCCAACCGGATCTTCGAGCCGATCTGGCACCGCGATTTTGTCCGCGACGTCCGGATCATCTGGAAGGAAACCGCCGACATCGGTCAGCGCGCCGGCTACTTCGACAACTTCGGCATCGTCCGCGACGTGATGCAGAACCACCTGATGCAGATGCTGGCGTTGACCGCAATGGAAGAACCCGACCGACTCGATGCCACCGACGTCTGCAACGAAAAGGTGCAGGTCTTGCGCGCCGTCCGGCCGTTGCGGATCCACGACCTCGTGCTCGGCCAATATGCCGGCTACCGGCAAAATCCGGGGGTGCCGCCCAATTCCCAGACACCGACCTACGCCGCCGCCGTGTTGGCCGTCAACAATTCCCGCTGGCAAGGCGTGCCATTCATCGTCGAATGCGGCAAAGCTCTCGACCAACACGTCGCCGAAATTTGTATCCGGTTCCGCTCCGCCGCGCGCAACATCTTCCACAAACAACTCCCGGTGTTGCCGCCCAACCAACTCGTCATCCGCGTCCAGCCCGACGAAGCCATCTTCCTGCGCGTCGTCAACAAAGTGCCCGGCCTCCACATGAAACTGGAACCGACCGAATTGAACTTGCGTTACCGGACCGCGTTTACCGGGGTGATTCCGGAGGCGTACGAATCGCTCCTCCTCGATGTGATCGCCGGCGAACGTGGCCTGTTCATCCGCGCCGACGAACTCGCCGCCTCGTGGGACATCTTCGACGCCGTCCTCCACGCCACCGACACCGGTAAGATTCAACCCGAACCATACCCCATCGGCACCAGCGGCCCTGCCGTCGTTACGCAGTTATTGGCAAGACATGGGGTTGCAGAATAATGTCGATGACCCACAGCCCGCAAATCATTCTCGCCAGCAGGTCAGCGTGGCGGCTGCCCCGCAAGCCAACTTTCATAGCACCGCATGCTTAAGGCTTTGAAAAGTGGCATCCTATTGGCATACCGTCTATCATAATGTCAGACCTTAAGGAGTCATAACCCATTCATTTAACCATCCTCAATCTGACCCACAGCCAGCGTTCAGCCCGTTCGCGCTTCAGGGAATCCAACTTGCTCCATACATTGGCTCTTTTGAGGTCGAACGCTGAGTTCTGTAGATACGCGCCGCCGCCATCCGTCAGGCAGGGGTAAGGAAAGCCCTTGCCTGCTGCATGAAGTGGACGAGG
>JAPLUJ010000571.1 GCA_026397695.1 Verrucomicrobiota bacterium
ATGTTGCGTTTTTCCCACTGGGTGGTGCCGGTGGGCCAGCCGCCATCGATCGGGAAGGCGCTCACCGGCAAGAGGTCGCCCTTGCCGCCAAGCATCAGCGCGGTGACACGTTGCACGAAATCCGGCGCGTTGGCCGGAACGATGGGCCGCAGTTGGACGGTCGAGTTCGGCGCATCCGGATAATCTATCTTGACGAGGTTTTCCAGCGTGCGGTCGACCGCTTCGTTGTTGCGCTGGACCACGGCGTCGCCGCGTTTGCCATAGGTTTTCTTGATAGCGTATTTAATGGCGGAGATGGCTTCGTCCTTCTCGAGCACGCCGGAGATCGCGAAGTAACAGGTCTGCATGATTGTGTTGATGCGCCCCGCCATGCCGCAGTCGCGGGCCACCGTGCTGGCGTCGATGGCATAGAAATCAAGGTTCTTGAGGATGATTTGTTGCTGGATCTCAAGCGGCAATTGCACCCATGCCTCATGCGGATCACCTGGCGAGTTGAGCAGGAAAATCCCGCCGGGTTTCACGTAGTCGAGCACGTTGCACTGATGGAGCAGATCAAACCGATGGCAGGCCACGAACTCGGCCTTGCGGATCAGATAGGTCGAGCGGATCGGCGTCGGGCCGAAGCGCAGGTGCGAGACGGTCATCGCGCCGGATTTCTTCGAGTCATACACGAAGTAGCCCTGCGCGAAGTTGTCGGTGCCCTCGTCGATGATTTTGATGCTGTTTTTGTTAGCGCCGACGGTGCCATCGGAGCCGAGGCCGAAGAACACCGCCTGTTTCATGCCGGGCGGCACCACCTCGAACTCCGGATCATAGGCCAGCGAAAGCCCGGTGACGTCGTCGTTGATGCCGACGGTGAACACCGGCTTGGGAGAAGGTTTGGCGAGTTCATCAAACACCGCCTTGATCATGGCGGGGGTGAACTCCTTGGATCCCAGCCCGTAACGGCCGCCGATCAGGCGGATGGCGTGGGTGTCTTGCATCCAGCCCGCCGTGTCGGCCTGGCGCAGCGCGGCGGCCACATCGAGATACAACGGTTCGCCGAGCGCGCCGGGTTCCTTGGTGCGGTCGAGCACCGCAATCGATCTAACAGACTTGGGCAACACGGCGGCGAAATCCTCCACCGAGAACGGCCGATAGAGCCGCACTTTGACCACCCCGGTTTTGGCACCGTTTTGATTGAGCCAGGCGACGGTTTCAGCGACCGCTTCGCCACCTGATCCCATGATGACTATCACCCGGTCCGCATCCGCAGCGCCTTCGTAATCGAATGGCTTGTAGGCGCGGCCGGTACGTGCGGCAAACGCGGCCATGGCTTCCTTGACCAAGCCGGGCAGCTTTTGATAGAAAAGATTGCCTGCCTCGCGGGTCTGGAAGAACGAATCGGGGTTTTGGGCGGTGCCGCGGATGACCGGTTGGTCGGGCGTGAGTGCGCGGGCGCGGTTCGCCTGGATGCTGTCCTCGTCGAGCAGGGAACGTAGGTCGTCATCACTGAGCAGTGCGATTTTCGCGACCTCGTGGGAAGTCCGGAAGCCATCGAAAAAATGCAGGAACGGAACGCGCGAACGCAACGTGACCATCTGGGAAATCACCGCCGTGTCCTGCGCCTCCTGCACCGATCCGCCCGCCAGCATGGCGAATCCCGTCTGGCGGCAGGCCATCACGTCCGAATGTTCGCCGAAAATACTCAAGGCGTGGGTTGCCAGTGCGCGTGCCGTGACGTGCAGGCAGAACGGCAGCAATTCCCCGGCGATTTTATACATGTTGGGGATCATCAACAGCAATCCCTGGGAACAGGTGAATGAAGCGCACAACGAACCGGCTAACAGAGCCCCGTGCAGGGCCCCCGCCGCGCCGCCTTCGGATTGCATTTCCACAACGCTGGGAATCGCTCCCCACACGTTTGTCTTGCCGCCCGCTGACCACTCATCCGCGAACTCCGCCATCGCGGAGGACGGGGTGATCGGATAAATGGCAAATAATTCGTTCATCCGGTATGCCACGGAAGCGACCGCTTCGTTGGCATCCAGCGTCCCCATGGAGGATTGAGATGGTTCGTTCACGCGCCTTTATAATACGTTTCAAGCGCCAAGGTCCACCAAGGATAAAATATGGAGGCAAAAAAGCAATAATCGCGCACCGTGATCGGGGAGGCACCGGCTCAGTCACCATAAGCGGCCTTGTCCTCGCGGACAGTCACCGCCCGGGACGGTGTCCTCCGATGCTGCGAACTCATGGCGGAGTGTCCTTTCCCGGCTGGTCGCCGTAAGGATCCGCGTCTTCGCGGACGGCGGCACGCCGTTTGGGTTCGGGAATAAACACCACTCCGCGGGCCGCGGCGGCGGCCTGCCGTTCCCGTATCATAGCGAAGAGCCGCTTTGGCTCATATTGGAAACCACCGGCGGCGTGGCACTGGCAAGGGACCACAAACCCAGCAACAAGACAGACAAGGGTTTCATACGGGCATTCCAACAGATCCCAATCAAACAAGGCAA
>JAPLUJ010000676.1:0-5300 GCA_026397695.1 Verrucomicrobiota bacterium
GACGCCCCGTTGGGGCTGAAGAGTTAGAGAGTTGGAAAGTTGGAAATGTGGAGAGGTGGTGGGTTGGGTGGTGAGGGTGGGCGGTTGTTGGAAATGTGGCGGCGGTTTTCAACCGCCATGCAAATTGTCAGGGATTGGCTTGGCGGTTGGAAACCGCCGCGCCGCCACGATCAATCGACGACTTCGGCGTCGACGACCTTGCCTTTGGCTTGTTTCGGTTCGCTGGCTGCGGCTTCGGCAGGTTCCACGTCGGGCTGGGCTTGGGCACCGGCGGCTTGCGCTTGTTGGGCGGCCTGGGCGAGGGCTTGGAGTGAGTTTTCGAGATCGGCGACGGCGCTGTTGATTTGATTCACATCATCGCTGCTGATGGCGTCTTTCACGGCCTTGATTTTGCCTTCGAGCATGGATTTCAACTCGGGCGGGGCTTGCTCGCCGAGTTCGCCGAGTTGTTTTTCGACCGAGAAGACGATGTTTTCCGCCTTGTTTTTGGCATCGACTTTTTCGACGCGTTTTTTGTCTTCCTCGGCGTGGGCTTCGGCGTCGCGTTTGGCTTGTTCGATTTCGTCCTTGGACAGACCGGAGGAACCCTGAATCGAAATCTTTTGTTCCTTGCCGGATTGTTTGTCCTTGGCGGAAACATGCAGGATGCCGTTGGCGTCGATGTCAAAGGTGACTTCGATCTGCGGCTCGCCGCGGCGGGCGGCGGCAATGCCGTCGAGCTTGAAGTTTCCTAACAATTTGTTATCGGTGAACATCGGGCGTTCGCCCTGGCAGATGCGGATGTCCACGGCGGGCTGGTTGTCGGACGCGGTGGAGAAGATCTGGGATTTCTTGGCCGGGATGGTCGTGTTGCGTTCGATCATCGAGGTGGCGCGCGAGCCTTCGGTTTCGATCGACAGGGTGAGCGGGGTGACGTCTAACAAAAGCACGTCTTTCACATCGCCGCGCAGCACGCCGCCCTGGATGGAGGCGCCGATGGCGACGACTTCGTCCGGGTTGACGCCTTGGTGCGGGGTTTGGCCGGCGAGTTCGCGGGCGGTTTCCACGACCTTGGGCATGCGGGTCATGCCGCCGACCAGGACGAGTTCGTCGATTTGGGCGGGGGTGACGCCGGCCTCCTTGAGGCAGTTGCGGACGGGGTTTTGGGTGCGTGCGAAAAGCGCGTCGGTGAGTTGTTCGAGTTTGGCGCGGGTGAGGGTGAGCTGAATGTGCTTGGGTCCGGTGGCATCGGCCGTGATGAAGGGCAGGCTGATGTCGTAGGACTGGGTGGAGGATAGCGCGATCTTGGCTTTTTCCGCCTCTTCCTTGATGCGTTGCAGGGCGTCCGGCTGTCCTGATAGATCGATGCCCTGGTCTTTTTTGAACTCGCCGACGATCCACTGGATGAGCGCGTTGTCCCAATCGTCACCGCCGAGCTGGGTATCACCATCGGTGGCGAGCACTTCGAAAACGCCATCGCCGATTTCCAACACCGAGATGTCAAACGTGCCGCCGCCGAGGTCATAGACCGCGATTTTTTCGTCGGCTTTTTTGTCGAGACCGTAGGCGAGCGCGGCGGCGGTGGGCTCATTGATGATGCGCAGCACTTCGAGGCCGGCGATTTCACCCGCGGCTTTGGTGGCATTGCGCTGGGAGTCGTTGAAATAGGCGGGCACCGTGATGACCGCCTGGGTGATTTTCTCACCGAGCTTGGCTTCGGCGTCGGCCTTGAGTTTGCCTAACACCATGGCGGCGATTTCCTGGGGCGAGAAGGTTTTCTTTTCGCCGGCAACTTCCACTTGGATGTGGGCGTCGCCATTGGATGCGGCAACGATGGTGAAGGGCATGCGCTTGTCCGCTGCGGTGAGTTCCGAGAATTTGCGACCGATCAGCCGCTTGGAGGAGAAAATCGTGTTTTTCGGGTTGGTGACGGCTTGACGTTTGGCGGCTTGGCCGACGAGGCGTTCGCCGTTTTTGGCAAAAGCGACGACGGAGGGAGTAGTGCGGGCACCTTCCGAGTTTTCCAGCACGCTGGGTTCGCCGCCTTCCATGACTGCCATGCAGGAGTTGGTGGTGCCTAGGTCGATTCCGAGAATTTTGGACATGAGGTAATTTCCGTTGAATTTTGCCGGGACGGGTGGGAGTGGTGGGGTGATTCCTTTGCAGCAACCATGCCAAGCTTGGCACGCGGATATTCAATCGTCTTAAAATGAATGCATTAGGTGTTATTGCAGGATGTGACTGACGACGGGTTGCGGCAAGTTTTCGGACAAGTTGGCGCACTTTTACGGGGCAATCTGACGCGGCGGGTGGAGATGTTGTGGGAAATGCGGGCGTTAGGTTTCCGGTCTTGAATATGCAGGGCATCTGGCTTTAGGGTCCGTGCCACTGCATGCGTGCCCAGCCGTTCAGATGGATTCCGCGCGGCGAACCGTTCCAAAAACAGGAGACCGGTCCGCCGGGTTCTTTTCCGCCGATTCTTGAACACCTGATCCGCCAACGGGGACTCCCCAAAGGCATGGATCTGGAGGGCTACCTGCGTCCTCGCCTGGAACATCTGGCAGACCCATTTCTGATTCCCGACATGCGGATCGCGGTGGCGCGTATTCTGTTAGCCATTGATGAGGGTCAGCAAGTGTGCATTTACGGCGACTATGACGTCGATGGGGTGGCCTCGATCGCCTTGATGCGTAGAATCCTGATGGCTTACGGTTTGGAACCGCGCCATTTCATCCCGCGGCGGGGTCCGGAGGGATATGGCCTGAGCCTGGCGGCGTTAGAGCGTTGCATGCGGGAAGGGCCGAAGCCGGAGTTGCTCATCACGGTCGATTGTGGCACGGTTTCCATGCACGAGGTTGGCGCGTTGGGCGCGGACGGAATTGATGTGCTCATTGTCGATCACCATGAACCCACACCCGGGGAAAGACCGGCTTGCTGTGCGCTGGTGAATCCGAAATGCGGCACCGATTTCCAATACCTGTGTGCCGCCGGGGTGGTCTTCAAACTGGGTCACGCCCTGATGAAAACCCGCCGTATTGATCTCGATCTCAAGGAATGGATCGATTTGGTGGCGGTGGCGACCATCTCGGACATCGTGCCGATGATCGGCGAGAACCGCCTGCTGGTGCGCCACGGACTCAAACAGTTATCTAACACCCTCAATCCCGGCTTGCGGGCGTTGCAGGAAATCACCGGCATGAATGGGATCGCGACCTCGATGGATGTCGGCTTCCGGATCGGCCCGCGCCTCAATGCGGCCGGGCGCATGGACGCGCCGGATGACGCGCTGGCTATTCTAACGACCGAGTGCCGGCGGCACGCCCATGAACTCGCCCACAAGCTGGATGTCTATAACAGGGAACGGCAAACGCACGAAGGACTGATCCGGCGCGAAGCGGTGGAGATGCTTCTGCGCGACTTCGATCCGGCCAATGATCCTGTCATTGTGCTCGGCTCGCGCTCTTGGCACCACGGGGTGGTTGGCATCGTGGCCTCGCGGTTGATGAGGCAGTATTACAAACCGACCTTCATTGTCGCGATTGACGAGGATGGTTTGGGCAAAGGATCGGGGCGCAGCATAGACGGGGTTTCGTTAGTCGAGGCGATCCGGGCGTGCGAAGGGGATTTCATTGCGGGCGGCGGGCACGCGATGGCGGCGGGGCTTTCGATCCATGAAGGGCAGATTGACGGATTCCGCAAGAACTTCGCGGCGTATGTGCTGCAACACACCAGCGAGGAGCAGCGGCAGCCGAAGTTAACGTATGACGCCGAGATTCTATTCGACCAGTTATCCATGGAATTCCTTTCCAGTTATGATCTATTGCAACCGTTCGGAAACGGCAATCCACAACCGGTTTTCATCTCCCGCTCTATCGGCCTGAGCCGCTCCCCGCAGCACATGAAGAACCACCATTTGCGCTTGATGCTGCGCCAAGGTTATCACGAGCAGGACGCGGTCTTCTTCGGTGGCGGCGAATATGCCTTGCCCGATCCGCCGTGGGACATCGCCTTCACCATCGACCGCAACACCTTCCGCGGACGCACGACTTTGCAGTTGAACATCCAGGACGTGCGGGCGGCCGAGGAGGTCACGGTTCCTGCATGAAGGGATACTCGAAGCGGGTGGGCGGGACCAGCGTCTCCTTGATGGTGCGGGGATTGACCCAGCGCAGCAGATTCAAGCCTCGCGCCCCGCCGAACGGCTGCTGACCTACTACGGCACCCGTAGGTTTGTCGTTGATGTAGAAGTTGCCCGCCGCATAGCGCAGTTTCTCACAACCTTGGATGATCGCCGTGCGCTCTGTTGCAAACAGGGCGCCGGTCAATCCATACGGGCTGGTGGTATCCACCAGATAGAGCGTGGCTTCAAAATCCTCATCGGGATAAACGAACACCGTGAGCACCGGACCGAAGATCTCCTCCTCCATGGTGATGAAGTGGGGGTCTTTAGTTAGAATCAGGGTGGGTTCGATGAAGAAGCCCTTCGCTTTGTCCCCCTTGCCGCCGATGATGATTTCGGCGTCCGTGCTGGTGCGGGCTTTTTCGATATAGGACATGATGCTGTCGAAGGCCGGTTCATCGATGACGGCATTGACGAAGTTGGAGAAGTCGCAGACATCGCCCATCTTGATTCTGGCCAGCATGTCCGCGATCTTCGCTTTGACGGTGGGCCACAAACTGGCGGGAATATAGGCGCGCGAGGCGGCGGAGCATTTCTGTCCCTGATACTCGAAGGCACCCCGGACAATGCCCGCGGCGAGTTCATCCGCATTGGCCGAGGGATGCGCGATGATGAAATCCTTGCCCCCGGTTTCACCGACAATTTTCGGATAGTTCTTATAAGTGGGGAGGTTTTCGGCGAGCTGGCGCCAGAAGAAGTTGAAAGTGCTGGTGGAGCCGGTGAAATGGATGCCGGCCAGATCCCGGTGCGCGAAAACTTCCTTGCCGATGACCGACCCCTGCCCCGGCAGGAAGTTGATGACTCCATCGGGCAAGCCTGCCTCCTTGAAAACCTTCATCAGATAATAGTTAGAGAGGATCGAGGTGGTGGCCGGTTTCCATACGGTGGTGTTACCCATGATGACGGGCGACATGTTGAGGTTGGAAGCGATGGCCGTGAAGTTGAATGGCGACACGGCGAACACAAAACCCTCGAGCGGCCGGTATTCCGTTTTGTTGATCACGCCGTCCGACGACGCGGGTTGTTCCTTGTAGATTCTATTGGCGAAATAGACATTGAAGCGCAGGAAGTCGATGACCTCGCAGGCCGAATCGATTTCTGCCTGGTAGGGGTTTTTGCTTTGCCCCAGCATGGTGGCGGC
>JAPLUJ010000676.1:5326-11705 GCA_026397695.1 Verrucomicrobiota bacterium
TTTGCTTTGCCCCAGCATGGTGGCGGCATTGATCACGTAGCGGTATTTGCCGGCCAGCAGGTCCGCCGCTTTCAAGGTGATGTGCGCACGTTCCTCCCACGGCATGTTCGACCAGATTTTCTTGGCTTGCATGGCCGCCTTGATCGCCATCGCAACTTCCTTGGCGGTCACCATCTGATAGGTGGCCAGCACATGTTGGTGGTTGTGCGGCATCACCACTTTGCCGAGCTTGCCCGTTTTGACCTCCTGGCCTCCAATGATCAATGGAATCTCCAGTTCCAGGGACTGTTGTCTGGCCAACTCCAATTTGAGTGCCTCACGCTCCGGCGTGCCTGGCGCATACGTGAAGATCGGCTCATTCTTGGGCAGTTTAAAATCGAATATGGAGTGATTCATGGGGTTGCTGGTTGGTTTTTCGAGTGTAACGCTCCGTTCCGCAGTGGCAAGAGATTTGTGGCGACAGAGATTTGTGAGTGCTTGGAAAAATTATTAGGATCCCCCCATGATTCGATCTATCATTGCCCATACTTCGCATGAAATCCTTCCTCGTCATGGTGTGCATCGCGGCGATGTTCGCTGTGGAGTCGGCATGTGCCTGGACGACCCGTGATGGCCGGACGTTCGACGCTGCATTGAGCGCGGTCGATGGCCTGCGTGCCACCTTGACCCCGCCGGACAAACCGCCCATGGTGGTGCCGCTAACAAATTTGGTGCCGGCGGACGTGGCGGTCATCCGTGCGTGGCGGGCCGACTGGCGCAAGCCGCTCATCGTGCCCACGTGTCTTGCGCCGTGGCCCGCTCAGGCCGCCGCTGCCGCAGGCGACGCGCGCTTGTGCGGCGAGGATGCGGGTGTGTTCACCTACGAGAGCACGAACTTCCGCATCACTTCCGATCTGAAACTCCCGCTCGTGGCCGTGAATGAATTCGCGATGGTTTTTGAAGCGACGCGAGCGGCGCTGATTGCCATGCCGTTAGGACTGCATGCGGGTGGCGAGCGCGAGCGTTACACGGTGGCCATGTTTCGTGAGAGTGGCGGTTATGACAACGCGGGCGGTGTCGGCGGCAGTGGCGGCTACTATGAGGGTCACTCGCGGCGGATGCTGGTGTTGCTGCCCAATCTCGGCATCACGGAGAAGGCGGCAACCCTCCGCCTCGACTATGCTCGCAACATTTTCATCCTGAAACACGAAGTCACACACCAACTGTTAGACCGTTGGCATGGACGCATGCCGATGTGGGTTTCCGAGGGCATCGCCGAGTTTGTCGCGTCACTGCCCTACGCGCATGGCCGTTACACGCTGAAAAATCCGGGTCCCGGGATGCGTGACTACCTGCTGAAATGGCGCACCTCGGGCACCACGAGCGGCATCCGGCTCATACCGCCCGCGCGCCTCATGGCCATGCGCCCGGACGACTGGAAGTCCGCCCTCAGCCAGAAGGACGCCTACGATCTATATAGTGTCTGGGAAAAAATGGGTCATTTTTTCGGATTTGGCAATGGCGAGCTTTACGTTAGATGAGTATTTACCCGATTATGGATTTCCCAGCGCTCCTGACCTATGCTTTCATCCAACAGGATGGTGGCGCGCCGTTGGCAGGATTCCTCGACGCCCTCCGCCGCGGCGTTGACGAATCCACCGCCGAACGCTTATATCTGCTGCGCGAAAAAACGCGCGATGCGCTTGCCACGGAACTCATCGCTCTCGGCAGGAAGCTGGGAGTCGAACTGAAACCGTAACGCCGTCCTGCAACTCCATGCCGAAGACGAGTCGGACCTTCGCTTCAAGGTATCCTGATGCGCAAGCTTTGAAGCTTCCCCCGGCACGCAGGTTGAACCAACGCGCAAATCAGGCGATGCCCGTATTGGCGGGAGTCGCCATGGCTTGGCGCCTCCCGCCGGAAACGCGGATCAGTTCACCGTGATTTCGATATGCTTCGGTCTCTTCTCTTCGGATTTGGCGAGGCGCACCAGCAGTACACCTTCCTTGAAGTCGGCCGTGACCTTGTCCGAGGCGGCATCCTCCGGCATCGCGAAGCTCCGCAAGAAGCTGCCATAACTGCGCTCTATGCGGTGGTATTTCTTGTTGTTCTCTTCCTTCTCGAGTTTGCGTTCGCCGCGGATGGTCACCACGCCGTTTTCAACGGTGACCTTGACGTCTTCCTTGTTCACCTCCGGCAGCTCGGCCTTGATCAGGTATTCATGGTCGTCCTCGGAAATGTCCACCGAGGGCGCCCATTCAGCCGTGCTGATGGATTGCTGGCCTTCCGGCATGCGGCGGTTCATGCCCAGCCCGAACGTACGCAGCACGCGATCTTGCATTTCTTCCAAGTCCCGCAGGGGATTCCATGTGGTTATCGTGTTCATGTTAGTTGGATGAGGACAAGAGTTGATGATGTTTCCGACCGGTCGGGGGCTTGTCCGTATCACCCGCCATGCCGGGTCTCCCGCCGACACGGTCACAGACCGTTGCCGCAGGCTGACACGGGGGATCTTTGCATATCATGTGCCAATGCCAAAACCTCGGATAATCAGCGGTTTGTGGGCCGTTTCCACCATCCATCGTGTCACCGTGACGCGATCATCCGCGAAAAATCGACCGGTGCCCGCGCAATTTTGTCGCATTTCATGGCCGCGCATAACCCTTGAAGATTTGTCAGCGCCGCGCTCCCGGTGCGTCGGGCGGAATAGCTATTCGAGCCCGCGTTCGTTGACGTCGTCCTCGTCCCAGCCGAGGTAGTGGCCGAGTTCGTGGAGGAAGGTGGTGCCGACCTCGTCGCGGTAATCCTGCTCGTCTTGCTCCACCCAATCCCACAGGTTAGTTAGAAACAGGCGGATGCGCGGCAACTCGGCGGAATTGCTCTCCTCCAGCGCGCAAGGTCCCTCGAACAACCCGAGTTCGTCGCCTGCCAGATCTTCGTCGAAGGCCCCTTGGCCGGGTTTTTCCTCCATCGCAACCGGCAATTTCCGCGCGGCGGCTTGCACGTCTGCCGGCAGGATCCGGATCAGGGATTTGAGTTCTTCGTCCGCCCAGCGGCTCAGTGTTGCGAAATCCATGCGCGATGACTAGCCGGTGAATGGGAGCCACACAATCCGGAAAAACGTCGGAGCCACTCATCCGAACGTGATTTTTGGCGGCCGATAAACGGGGCCTGAAGGCGTTGCGAAATATGCAGTTGCAGGCGGTGCCATACATGCGGCAGGTGATCGCGGCTGTGTTCTGCTTGGTCAAGAAATACACCGGATCATAAAAATGGCCAAAAAATCATCTAAATGCCGCTTGTTTTCTTCAAAAAATCCCAGAAATATCCAACTAGGAGGACTAAATATCTAAAAATATCTGCTAGAATAGCATGCAACATACTGATTTCCAATGACGAAAAAAATAATCATCTTCCTGCAATTTATTCTTGTGCTTCGGTGTGTTTTTGTGCACTTTCAAAACGCTGACGTGTCCGTCAGTCCACCAAGTGAATCGTACCGACCAACGCTACAAGGGCTTCAAGCTCTTCAAGATGGACCCGAAATTCCGGGTTTCCATCCAGCCTTTGTGGCGTCCGAAGGCCGGCTCCCCGTTGTTTTTGTTGTTTTCCAAATCCCATGAGATGCCGATGGTGAAGGTACTCAGCCAGGAGGCCTACAATGAAAAGGTGGAATTGATCCAAGCCAGCGCGATGACGCCCAAGCAGAAGAGCCAGATGCTGGGCAAGCTGGCCATGCTGAGCCGCGAGGCCTCGCTCAACGAGCAAGGCAAGCTGCTGGTGCCGAAAGACCTGAGTGAACAGGCCGGCATCGTCGCGGAAGCCGAAGTGTATCTGGTTGGCCGCGGCATCCACTTCGAGATCTGGAGCAAGGCCAACTTCGAAACCGTGCTGAACATCGAGAGCGGCCAGCAGGACGACGACGACGAACTGGGCATTTTCTAACCTTTTCCCCATCACCCACGCCACCTTGCAATGTGTCCCACCCCACCAACTCTGGCACTCGCAGCGGCCCGCACCCCGGCGGTGGAGGCCGCCATGTGGATGTTGGATCGGGGATTTTTTTCATATGGATGCGCAAATCACCTCGGGACAGGGATTCACGCGTCTCTCCAAACGGATGTCCGCACCGCTTCTGGCTGGTTGTCGATGCGGCGTCCGATGGCTTTTCCGGCAGCACATCAGCAGTCTCTCGGGACAGAGCTGCTGGCGCGCTTGGTATCGATGGTCCGTGCGGCTTCCGGCTGGTGGTCCGCACGGACCGCGCGAATTTTCCCTGCACTACAAAGCGACGCGCTCGGGACAGCACGGCGATTTGTGCATCCTACAGGTGTCTGCGCCGCTTCTGGCTGGTTGTCGGCGCAGGCACCTGCGGATTTTGCCACGACTGGTGGGGGTGGAGCCTATCATCTGCCGGTGTTTGCCGGGGAGATCCGCGCGTGGATGGACGCGGGGCCCGACAAGTTCATCGTGGATGGCACGCTGGGCGGCGGCGGCCACAGCGAGGTTTTCCTCAAGGCGGGCGCGCAGGTGCTCGGCATCGACCGCGATCCCGAGGCCTTGATCCATGCACACACGCGGCTCGCCGGATATGCGGAGCGTTTTGCCACGTGGGAAGGAAACTTTTCACAACTGCAGGAAATCCCGGAGTTCCGGAATGGCCGACGGGCTGACGGACTGCTGCTACTCGGGGTTTCGTCCCGGCAACTCGATTCGCCCGCCCGCGGGTTTTCCTTCATGCGCGAAGGACCGCTGGACATGCGCATGGGGCCGTCCAGCCCGCATACCGCCGCGCATGTCGTCAACCAATGGGACGAGGCGGATCTGGTGCGCATTCTATTTGAATTCGGGGAAGAACCGCAGGCCCGCCGCATCGCCGCAGCCATCGTGAGGCAGCGTTCTATCAGGCCGTTTGCAACCACCTTGGAGCTCGCCGCATGCATTGAAAACGCGGTGGCCCGCCACGGTCGGACGCATCCGGCGACGCGGGCGTTCCAAGCCATCCGGATGGTGGTCAACGACGAGCTTGAATCGTTAGGTGCAGCTCTAACAGCCGCGCCGCAAATACTCAAACCGGGAGGGCGCTTGTTGATCATCACGTTTCACAGTCTTGAGGATCGCATGGTCAAACGTTTTCTCAGGCATCGGTCCGCGCCCTTCTTGGATGAGCCGGGGTGGCCCGAGCCCCGGCCGAATCCAGCCTGCCAATTCCAGCTTCTCGCCCGCAAGGCCATCACCCCGACTGCTGAAGAAATCTCCCTGAATCCGCGAGCCCGCAGCGCCAAACTGCGGGTTGCACGTTTAATAGACTCCCAGCCATGAACCGCCGCCGCCACGAATCCCACACCTCTGGTTTTCCCATTTTCGTGCTGCTTTTTATAGCAGCGATCATCGCCGCTGGAGGGGCGCTCTACGTTTTCTACAAAAACAGTCAAATCAAAATCACCCGGGAAATCGACGCGATCGAACGCCGTGTTGAACATTACCGGCTGGAAATCCGCACCACCGAGATGCGCATGGAGCAACTCCTCAACCGCTATGTGATCCGCAAGCAACTTGAGGCGAACGGATCGCCCTTGCGCCCGATTTCCATCGCCATCGTGGAAGAGATCGATCCAGCCCTGCCGAACCGTCGGAGTGTCGCGTCTGCCGTTCCCTAACCTGTGCATTCATCCTTCCAGACCCGTTGCATTCTCCTGTGTTCGATTCTGGTGATCGGACTCAGTGTGCTTTCGGGACGATTGATCCAGATCCAACTGGTGGACCGCCACCGTTATGCGGAAAATTCCCAAAAAACCTTCCACCGTATCGAAAAACTGCCGGCCATGCGCGGCACGATCGTGGACTGCCGCGAGGAACCGCTGGCGAAAAGCATTCCGGTGGTGACCGTTTTCGTGGACAAGAACCACCTCGCGGATCCCAAGCTCGCCAGCTACGGACTCGCCTGTCAGGAAGCCAGTGAGGAACCAGGATGGAACGATCTCAATCCTGAAATCCAACGCCGCCGTATCAATGGCCTGCGCGGCGAAATCCTCGCCCGCGACCCGACCGAAACCATCGTCCGGAATTACCTCACCTATGCGGTGGGCGTGCTCGCCCGGCCGCTCGGCATGCGCCACGACGAACTGCGCGAAAAAATTGCAACCAGCAAAGGCAAATGGGTGGCCATCGCCAAGGATCTCCCCGAAGACACGGCCGACTCGCTGCGCGAGATCGTGGACAAAAACTGGATCCAAGGCTTCGAATTCCAGAACTCTATCAAACGTTGGTATACCACCCCCAATCGCGCCACGCACCTCATCGGATTCACCGGAGAAGTCGAGGAAACCGACGAACAAGGGAAACCCGAAATCCGAGTGGTGGGTCGCTTCGGTGTGGAATTCTCCATGGAGGCATATCT
>JAPLUJ010000676.1:11741-13556 GCA_026397695.1 Verrucomicrobiota bacterium
ACCGCGATGCGCACGGTCTCATCGTGCCGGGCAACTCCGCCAGCCTGCTCCCGCCCCGCGCCGGACTGAACGTCCAACTCACCATCGACATGGGCCTTCAGGCGATCATCGAGGAGGAATTGGATGCGTGCCTTGCGGAATACAACTCGGGATGCGGCGCGGTGGTTCTCATGAATCCCAACAACGGGGAAATCCTGGCGATGGCGAGTCGTCCGCATTTCGATTTGAACCTCAAGGAGGATGTCGCAAAGAATGGCTTCAATTTTGCGATCCAGGCGATTTACGAACCGGGATCGACGTTCAAGATCGTGGCGACCTCGGGCGTGCTCAACGAAGGCCTCGCAACCCCATTCACCTCGGTTTTCTGCCACAACGGAAATTTCTCCGAAGGAAATATCCAGATCCCGGACCACCACCCATATGGCAACCTCACCCTCGAGGGAGTGCTGGTGAAATCCAGCAACATCGGAGCCTACAAATTCGCGCGCATCCTCGGACCAAAACGCTTTTTCGATTATACTAACCGCTTGGGTTTCGGCAAGAAAACCGGCGTCCTGCTCAGCGGGGAAAGCTCCGGCATCGCCAAAAACACCGACAATGCAGTGGATTATTCGCGCGCTGCCTACGGCTATGCGCTCAACGTGACGCCGCTGCAGATGGCTTGCGCCTACTCGGTCATCGGAGGAAATGGCAAATTGTTAAAACCCAAAATCATCAAGGCGCTTGTCGCCAACGACGGCACGGTGGTCGAAACATTTGCAACCGAAGTGATGGGCCAAGTGCTCAAACCGGAAACCGCCCGCAAGATGCGCGTGGCCCTGCAAAAGGTCACGGAAGCCGGCGGCACGGCCACGCTTGCCGCAGTGCCCGGCTACAAGGTCGCCGGTAAGACCGGCACCGCGAAACGGCATAACCCGAACGGCCGCGGCTACCTGCCTAACAGCTACACGGTGTCTTTCGTCGGGATGCTGCCGGCGCAAAATCCGGCCTTTGTTTGCATCGTTGTCATTGATGATCCGCACACCGACAAAGTCACGCGTTATGGCGGCACCATCGCCGCACCCGCGTTCAAAAAAATCGCGGCCCGCGCCGCAGCCTACATGAATATACCACCTACCGAGCCCATGACACCAGCGTTGGCCAATGCCGCCGTCCAATGATTCTCAGTGATCTCATTTCCGGTCTTTCCCGCGTCACGGCAACCGGCCCGTTAGACACGCAGGTGTCCGCCCTCACTGCGTCCTCACGCGAGGTGGCTCCGGGCATGCTCTTTGCCGCCATCCGCGGCACCTCCATCGACGGTCACCGCTTCATCGCTGAAGCACTTGCCGCAGGTGCCGGCGTGATTGTCGCGGAATCCGCGCCGCCGCCGGATCTCGACCGGGCGGTCGCTTGGTTGCACGTGCCTGACAGCCGGGAAGCGCTCGCCATGCTGGCTTCCACCTTGGCCGGACACCCGTGGCAGGATATGGCCGTTGCGGGCGTCACCGGCACCAATGGGAAAACCACCACCGTGTTCCTGATTCACCACATCATGAAAACCGTATGGCACCGCGCCGGTTTGTTAGGAACGATTCTTGTCGATGACGGCGAGACGGCGGAGCCGGCGCAACACACCACGCCCGGAGCCATCGAACTCACCGCGCTGTTAGGCCGCATGCGGGACCACGGTTGCCGCGGGGTGGCGCTGGAGGTCTCCTCTCACGGCATCCATCAAAAACGGGTTTCGGCCATCGGTTTCGACACTTGTGTGTTCACCAATCTCACTCAGGACCACCTCGATTATCACGGCTCGCTCGATGCCTACTATCAGGC